>CAYJIO010000145.1:0-2541 GCA_964370255.1 uncultured Azospirillaceae bacterium | reverse complement strand
CCTTGCGGACAACAGATTTTAAGTCTGCAGCGTCTACCAATTCCGCCACAAGCGCTTAATCTGAATATCTTTATACCCACAAAATTTTTATTTGCAACAAAAATCTTGTATTTTTTTCAAATTTATTTATTATCCTAAAACAACAAAAGGAGAAACATATGAAAAATATTGACCTATCATGGAAAAAATACCTACTACCACCAATTCACCCAGAAGGCTGGAGGTTTGTTGGCATCTTTGCAGCAATTACTGCTTTAATAGCCTTAATTGCAGAACCTCTAGGCTACATTGGACTTGCCTTAACAATTTGGTGCTACTTATTTTTTAGAGACCCACAAAGAACAGTTCCACAAATAAATGACGTTGTTGTCTCTCCTGCCGATGGCACAGTATCTCATATTGTTGAAGTAAATGGGCCAAAAGAATTGGGCCTTGAAGGACAAAAGTTTACAAGAGTTAGTATTTTTATGAGCGTGTTTAATGTTCATGTAAACAGATCTCCAGCTCAAGGCAAAATCATTAAAACAAAATACATAAAAGGCAAATTCTTAAACGCAACTTTAGACAAAGCATCAAAAGACAATGAACGCCAATTATTATTAATGAAAACGTCAACAGGACCAGAAATTGCATTTGTACAAATTGCAGGCTTAGTTGCAAGACGCATCTTATGCTTTGCAAAAACAGGAGACACATACAAAGCCGGAGAGCGCTTTGGCCTTATCAGATTTGGCTCAAGATTAGACGTATTTTTACCCCTTGGCATTGAGCCACAAGTTTGCCTAGGTCAAACAATGATAGCAGGTGAAAGCGTTATTGCAAACTTAAAAGAAAAACAGCAAAGAGTAGAAGGCATTTCACAATGATATCTCCCAAAAAACTAACTGAGCTTCCGTTCAGAAAAATTGCTCCAAACATTGTAACAATGCTAGCTTTATGCTCAGGTGTAACCGCCATAAAATTTGCAATGGACGGCCACTGGCAAAACGCTTGCTTCTGCATTTTTATAGCAGCCCTATTAGACGGCTTAGATGGCAGAGTGGCAAGGCTTCTTAAAACCTCATCAAAATTTGGTGCAGAGTTGGATTCTCTTTCAGACTTTGTCAGCTTTGGGGTTGCTCCTGCATTATTAATGTATCAATGGTCGCTACACAGCTTGCCAAAAATCGGTTGGTTCTGTGCTCTTTTATTATCGATGGCAAGCGCCTTAAGATTAGCAAGATTCAACACAATGTTAGATGATGTAAAAACACCAAAATACTGGGACAATTTTTTTGTTGGTGTCCCAGCACCAGCTGGTGCAATGATTGCAATATTACCAATTATGGCATCATTTGAATTTCCTGAGCTTGTAGTTTTGCGCTCTCACATTCTATGTGCTTTAACCATTTTTGTTGTTGCTTTCTTTATGGTTTCAAGAATTCCCACTATCTCAACAAAAAAAATGAAAGTTAAATCATATTTATTATTGCCAATGATGGTTTTCTTAGTATTTTTTGCAAGCATTATCATAACACAACCATGGCTAGTGCTGGTTTTACTAACATCTTTATATGTATTAACCATTCCAGCAGGCATTGCATTATTTTTAATTCAAAAGAAAAACTCTTGACATTTAAAAAGAACAAAACTAGAATATCCTTAGTTTAATAAATTAAGGATATTTTTTATGCTCACACCAAAACAATATAAACTTTTATGCTTTATAAATGACAAAATAAAAGAAAACGGCACCTCGCCATCTTTTGATGAAATGAAGGAGGCAATTGGCTTAAAATCAAAGTCTGGCATTCACGCCCTTATAGAAGCCCTTATTGAAAGAGGATTTTTAAACAAACTGCCTCACAAAGCAAGAGCTCTTGAGGTTATAAAAATGCCAAAATTAAAGCCATCTGCAATTATAGCAGAAGAAAAAAAGATAAAAGAAGCTCTTGCCTCAAGCACTATTGAAATCCCCCTATATGGCAAAATTGCAGCGGGCACTCCAATTGAGGCAATTGCAAACGAGGTCGAAAGAGTAACCGTCCCCTTTGAAATGATTGGCAAAGGAAACTACTATGCCTTGACCATAGAAGGCGACTCTATGGTTGACGTTGGCATCTTAGACGGAGACACTGTCATAATAAAAAACACCACCACCGCAAGAAACGGAGACATTGTCGTAGCCCTCTTAGATGATGAAGAAGCCACCTTAAAAGAGTTTCAACAAAAAGATCAAAAAGTTTTGCTTGTCCCAAAAAACAAAGCATACAAGACCAGAACCGTTAGTCTTGACAGAGTTAAAATTCAAGGCATTTTATCAGGCCTTTTAAGAAACTACAACTAATGAAGACAATATAAATCAACCAAAATTAAAAAAACGCTTGACTATCAAAATAAATAAATATATAAGAAGGCAAAATTTTATGGATATATTGGAGAAAACATTATGAAACGCACATTTCAACCAAGCAAAATTGTTAGAGCCAGAAGACACGGCTTCAGAGCAAGAATGGCAACTGTTGGCGGCAGAAGAATCTTAAACGCAAGACGTGCCAAAGG
>CAYJIO010000144.1:0-2547 GCA_964370255.1 uncultured Azospirillaceae bacterium | reverse complement strand
GGTGGGGCTATTTATAATAATGGTAATAGCGCTAGTGAATTAGGTGAAATCAATATTATAGATACAACTTTTACTAATAACTCTGCCCAAGCTACAGAAGGTGGGGGAGCAATTTATAATGGCGAGTTTGGTAAAATTAATATATCTTCAGTTACGAGTGATGTAGTCTTTAGAGGTAATACAGCTGGTGGAATTGATAATGGGATGCATAACCTTGGGGTTGTTGATTTAACTGCTGGTGCAAGTGCAATAATTTTTGATGATATTATAACTGGTGATGGGGTTATTAATATAAATGGAACAGGTAATGTTTATTTTAATCAAAATGTGAGTGGAAGTGCTATTAACTTATCAAGTGGTAATTTATTTTTGGGACAAAATGCGACCCAGATAGGTGGATTAAATATAACAGGCGGTGAAATCATAACCATAGATGGGGTTGTTAGGGAATATAATTTAGATTCACTTGATATGAGTGGAGCCACTTTGGCGATTGATTTGGATTTAACGGCGCAAGAAGCGGATAGTTTTTCAATTACGGGAAGTGCTGCTGCTAATACAAGTTTATTATATGTAAATATAATTAACCCAACGGATTATCCTGTAACAAATATTAAAGTTAATATTTTTAATGATGAAGCGTTAAACACAAATATAGAACTAACTGGGACTGCAGTTGATATTGTTAATCATGAGCAAACTATTCACCTAGAGCAAGATGCAACAGATAGAGGTGCATATGTTTATAGTGTAAGCAGGGTTGGGGAAAATCTTAACAGTGCTATCAATATGATATCAGATAACACACAATATATGATGGAAACATTTGCATCTGGTGGATATGGAAATGAAACTGTTAAAAGCAATACAATCCGATATGAAGTTCCTGGAAGCGGAGTATATACACCTAAGAATATGAGGGTAAGCGGACTTAGTAATGGATCAACAGGATTTACGGTTTATTCTGATGTAGCAACAAATGGTGGTGATGCTATTTTAACATTGATGGTAGATTCAACTCTTGCATCTGTTAATGTTAATTGGGGAACAGATACTGCGCAAACTGTTGGAGTTTTAGATGGTGTAGCTAATGTTGCTGTTACTGCGGCTAATGTAAATTTTGATATGCAGGGAGCTGGGACTAATAATATTACATTTGGAATGTTAAGTGGTTTTAATACTACGGAATTACATTCTAATTTTACATCTAGCAATATTAATAACGAGGTTATTTTTAATGATAATGGTGAATATAATGTTTATGGAAGTATGGATAATTTAACTGTAAAAAACAATTCAACTTTGAATGCACGCGGGATAATATCTGGCTCTATTATAGAAAACAACGGAATTATCAACAGATATAATTATGATGATGGCAATACATATAAGATAAACTCAACAAGTGTTATTAATTTTGATGATTGGAATTATTTATATGATCCTACTCAACATGGGACTACATATGATTTAAACTCATTAGATTTTAATGGGGGTACGTTCTCATTAGTTGATGATTTAATCCAAAATATAAGATTTAATGATATTAATATGAGTTCGAATGGAACATTAAGGGTTGATGTTGATTTAGAAAAAGGATTAATGGATAATGTGAATGTTAATTCTGTTACAACAACGGGTACTAAGATTAATATTGGGATGAATTTATTTAATGACGCATTAAATGATGAAACTATTATTGATTTTACAGATTCAGACATTTTGTCTCAGAATCTTACTTACTCCCCTATTGCATATTCGCCTATATATCAATATGGAGTATCTTTTGATGAAGCAACGGGCGAGTTTACATTTGACAAAGGCAGTGAAATACCTACATACAATCCGTCTTTAAATGCTGCTAATGTTGCAGAAATGGCTAATTATTCGTTTATCACAGATGTTTTTGAAAAACTTTTAGTAAATACGGATAATCTTGATACTTATAATTTATATAAAGGATTGGCTTCAGGTGAAGATGTTAATGCTATTAACACATGGGTTAAAGCATATGGATCAAAAACCGATTTAGATATTGGTGGATTTGAAGTTGAGAATGAAGCATATGGGACTATTATTGGTCAAGACAGCAAAGTTTACCATCTTAAAAACAGTGTAGATGCTGTGTATTCAGGATTTTTAGCTATGGTTGCTTCTAATCAAGAATATGAAAACACTGAAATTAGACAAAAGGCAACTATGATTGGGGCAAGGGCTTTATTTAATGACGACAGCTTCTTTACTGGTTTTACTGGGATTATAGTGGTGAACTCGGTTGATATAACTAATACTTTTGGGGAAGAAGATTATACTTCTTATTCGGTTGGTATATCTAATAAAACTGGGTGTAAAATTAATATTGATCGTGCGGGTAGACTTACAATCCAACCTAGTATAATGTTCTCTTATGTGTATAATACTAGTGATAGTTATACTAACTCGGCTGGACTTAAAGTTGAAAATGATAGTTTAAATGCGCTACATATCAGACCAGAACTTAAGATTATGGCTAAGTTTAATAATATGACAACATATGCTTCTATTGCA
>CAYJIO010000143.1:0-2555 GCA_964370255.1 uncultured Azospirillaceae bacterium | reverse complement strand
CAAAAACTAGATTTAAGCAAAGAAAATTTATCAGAAAAAGACCTTGTTGACAGTGGCCTAAGGTTTGACTTAACCCTGCCCTTATCAAGATATTATGCAAACAACAGAAATGAACTACCAAACCCTTTTAAGACCATTCAAATAGACAAAGTATTTAGGGCAGAACGTCCCCAAAAAGGCAGACTTAGAGAGTTTTTTCAATGCGACATTGACATTTTGGGTGACAAGTCAATAAACGCAGAAATAGAACTTATAAACGTTACAGCAACTGCCTTAAAAAAAATTGGCTTTAATAATTATACAATAAAAATAAATGACCGCCGCATTTTAACAGAGCGCATCATCAAAGCAGGGTTTCAAGAAACTGACGTGCCTCTAGTTTGCATCATTTTTGACAAGCAAGATAAAATTGGCATCGAAGGGGTTGAAAAAGAGCTTATAGAGCAAGGCTTTAGCCAAGATATCATCACCAAATTTATCAACTCAAAAACTGAGGCAACGCAAGAAATCAATCAGGTTATCAGCGCCCTGCCAGATGTTAACATCATCTATGATCCATCATTGGTCAGAGGAATGGGATATTATACTGGCCTTGTTTTTGAAATTCACTCAGAGGAGTTTTCATCAGCACTCGGTGGTGGCGGTAGATATGACAAGATGATAGGGAAGTTTATCAATCAAGATGTGCCCGCAGTTGGCTTTTCAATTGGGTTTGAAAGAATTTGCGCTGTGTTATTAGAAAACAACTACACCATAAAAGACAACAAAAAATTAATCTTAGTCTATGATGACAATCAAGATATGAAAGCCGTTTTAGAAGAGCAAAAAAACTTAATTGCCAAAGGATATATTGTCAACTTATTAAAACGCTCAAAAAAGCTTGGCAAACAAATAGATGACTTAATAAAGCTTGGTTACAAATATATGAGCCAAAACAACCAAATCAAAGAAATATAATAAAGAAGCTCCCCTCCGCGGGAGCTTCTTTTGACTTGACGACAACCTAGCTTTGTGATATAATAAAACAAATATGGAGGTTATTATGAAAGACAAACTAGACCAAGCAAAAGAAGAACTTGAGAAAAGAAGAGAAAAGGTTGATAACGCAAAAAACTCAATAAAAAAATCTAAATCTCATCATATAGAATCTCATGTCACAGGAAGCGACTTTGACATAACCTCAGAAAGTGGCAAAAAAACATCTGCAAAAGTTTCAAATGACGGCACAATAGAAACCCACGGTGAAGAAGCCTCTGAAATAAAAAACACCATAAACAATGGGCAAGAAATAAAAAAAGATCACACAAGCGACAAAAACCAATCTTTAGATAAACAAAAACTAATAGACAAGGTCAACGCATCTGAGCTAACAGATGAAATGAAGAAAGGCTACATACAAAAAATATCAGAAGCAGACATTACAGAAAACTCTCAAGCGCTTGAGAATATAAACACTCAGATAGAAGCAAAAGAAAACAACAATATAGAGCCAAAACAAGAAAAACCAAACGCCCTTGATAAAATGCTAGGTTTAAGCGGAAGAGATTCTAAGGCAGACAACAAAAAACAAAACCCCATAACAAACGCCATAGACCCAAAACAAATAGCAAAAAAAATGATGGAAAGCGCATTAGAAAGAAACTGATATAAAAAGAGCCTTGCAATTGCAAGGCTCTTTTATAAATACTGAAATTATTTTAATTTCTTTTCAACAAACTCTTCATGTTTCTTTGTTTTTTTATCATATTTTTTCAAAGACATTTTTTCAGGATGAGTTCTAGGATTTTTTTCTGCCAAATAGAAAGTGCCGCTTCCAGCAGTGCTTTCTAACTTAACTTTTACTTTAATTGCTTTTTTTGCCATTTTTTTCTTTCCTTTTTATTCTTATTGCGTTACTATATACATAAATTTTGTTTTGTCAACACATAAAAACTAGGAGGATAAATGTTTTCAGATAAATGGAATAAAAGATTTATGGATGTTGCTATGTTGGTATCTACATGGTCAAAAGACACATCGACCAAAACAGGCGCTATTGTTGTTGGCCCAGACAAAGAAATCAGAGCCACAGGCTATAACGGATTTGTCAGAGGTGTTGATGACGAAGTATTAGAAAGATATGAACGCCCAACAAAATATGACTTTTTTGAACACGCTGAAAGAAACTGCATATACAACGCCGTCTTAACAGGCACAAAACTAAAAAACTGCACAATGTATGCCTCTCACCCACCTTGCACAGATTGCGCCAGAGCCATAATTCAAGCCGGAATAAAAACAGTTTATACCAGAGATTTAGACATTCAAGGCACAAAACCAGCTGAAAACACGTGGAGAGAAAAATTATCATTCTCAGAGCAAATGTTTAAGGAATCTGGGGTTGAGTTAATAAAAATAAAAATGTAAAAGCTCTAAAGGCAGCCAACTAGCTGCCTTTTCATTATCAAATCACGAGTCACAAATCACAATTTAGTCTTTATGACGGAACATAATGCGACCTTTAGAAAGATCATAAGGTGTCATTTCAACATCAACCTTATCACCAACCATAACCC
>CAYJIO010000142.1:0-2579 GCA_964370255.1 uncultured Azospirillaceae bacterium | reverse complement strand
CCAAAGTGTGAGCTAACATATGTTAATGACTATACATTTTTGGTAGCCATTATTTTATCTGCGCAAGCAACTGATAAAGGTGTTAATCTTGCAACGCCAGCGCTTTTTGAGGTGGTTAAAACTCCGCAAGACATGATTGACTTGGGTATTGATGGCTTAAAGCAATATATAAAAACCATTGGGTTATATAATAACAAAGCAAAGATGATTATGAGCATGAGCGAGGATGTTATCAAACGTTTTGGTGGCAAGTTGCCTCGCAAAAGAGAAGAGCTTGAAACCTTGGCGGGGGTAGGGCGCAAAACAGCGAACGTTTTGTTAAATGACTTATATCATGACCCTGTGGTTGCTGTGGATACTCATGTTTTGCGATTATCTAAACGTTTTAGGTTAAGTGCGTCTGATAAGCCATTGATTGTAGAATCAGATTTGTTAAGAGTTATTCCAAAAGAATATCATTCAAAAATTTCTCATTGGCTTGTTTTGCACGGGCGATATATTTGCAAGGCAAAAAAGCCAGAGTGTGAAGGGTGTATACTACAAAATATATGTCCTGAATTTGCGCTTAATTTGGTTTAAGTAGGGGTGATTTTAATTACCCTTTGATTATAGCTTAATATTAAAACTAAACAGGCTTTTGGGGTGATGTCTTACAATTCTTTTGGGTGTAACAACAACGTGTTTGTGCTTTACTACTGGTTTTTTCTTTATAACTACTACTTGCTTGTGTTTTGTGTGATGATGGTGGTGATATGAGTGTGCGTTGGCATCTGAAATGCCTGCAATTATTGAAAAAGCACAGATGGCGGTCATTGTTAAAATAGATTTTTTCATGTCTTAAATTTCCTTTTTATAAAATTGTTTACACTATTTATAACGAGGGAAAATTTGTTTGGTTTTAAAAACTATTCAAAAAAGTTGTCTTCAAAAAATTCTGGTTCTTTTGAGTCAAGTTCTTCAATGGCTTTTCTGGTGATGGTTTCAATACTTGCGCCAGCAAACTCAGCCAAAATTGCTTTTACTAATGGGTCTTTTTTTATGTCTTCTATTTGGGCTTGTTTTTCTTGATTTTTTATTTGGGCAATTGAGTTAACATATTCAACCCTTGTGGTTTTTATCTCCCACTTAATGCCTGTTTGAGATTGCAGAAAGTTGCCTAGCTCTATTAAAAAGTCATTGTTTATATTTATTGTAATATTTATATCTAGTTTGCCGTTTTCTATATTAATTATTTCAATATCATTTTTAATTGTGTATGAAAGGCGCATTTTTTTTGCGTCTTCTATTGTTTTGATTAAGTCATCTGCGCTGTTAATTAGAGTTTTTTTTTCTGCGGTTTGAAAGTTTTGTTGTGGGGCAGGGCTATTGTTTGCGCCAACCTCAATTACTGGTTTTTTTTTTAACTCTTCCATCAACTGTTGTGGTGTTGGAAGAGTTGCAGAATAAGCAATGCGGATTAATATCATCTCAAGAGCGTCCATTTGATTGGGGGCGTATGAGAGATCTGAAATGCCTTTTAAGAGCATTTGCCAAATTTTTGATAAGATGGCGATGCTTGTTTTTTTATCGACCTTTTCTATAAAATCTTTTTCTGCCTGAGATAAAGATACGTCTTTGCCAAAAATAGGCGCAATTTTTACTTTTGTTAGTAAATGCGTTGTTGTTATTAAATCTTGCAACAATACTAATGGGACAGCACCGTTTTTGTGTTGAACTTTTAAGATGTCTAAAACTTTGGGAATGTCACCAATGATTAAATTTTCAAACAAATCATAACTTTGGAGCTTGTCTGCAAGCCCAATCATTTCTTGAACAACTTGAGTTTTGATGTCTCCTTGAGAAAGGGCAATTGCTTGGTCTAGCATAGAAAGAGCGTCACGGGCAGAGCCGTCTGCCATTTTTGCAATAATCTTAAGGCCTTCTTCTTCTGCGTTGATTTTTTCTTTTTTTAATATCTTGTCAAATAAAAATAATAAGTCAGCGATTTCTATTCGTTGCAAGTCAAAGCGTTGGCAACGTGATAATACAGTAGGTGGAACTTTTCTGATTTCTGTTGTGGCAAAAATAAATTTTACGTGAGATGGTGGCTCTTCAAGTGTTTTTAAGAGAGCATTAAATGCAGATTTTGAAAGCATATGCACCTCATCTATTATATATATTTTATATCTTGCCATTGTTGGCTTGTATTGGACACCGTCTAAAATTTCTCTAATGTCATCAACGCCTGTTTTTGAGGCCGCGTCAAATTCTAAGACGTCCATATGGCGGCCTGAGATAATAGATTGACAATTTGTGCAAACACCACAAGGCTTTACGGTAGGGCCGCCTTTGCCATCAACCCCAATACAATTTAGAGCTTTTGCAACAATGCGGGCAGAAGTGGTTTTGCCAACACCTCTAATACCTGTTAATATATATGCGTGATGAAGTCTGTTTGAGCTAATTGCGTTTGAAAGAGTTTGAACCAAAGCATCTTGACCCAAAAGATCATCAAATGTTTGGGGGCGATATTTACGGGCTAATACTACATACTCTTCCATGGCTTCTCTCTAAAAATGGATAACTACTTGTGATTTTTC
>CAYJIO010000141.1:284-2606 GCA_964370255.1 uncultured Azospirillaceae bacterium | reverse complement strand
CATGTCCGGTAGATATTTATCAAACGGATAACGATAATAGAATTATCGTTACTCAAAAACAAATAAAAGCCATGTATAGACGTTTCCCTGAGTTGTTGAATAAACATGAGCTTCAAGCGGAGAGACCGGAAGAGTATTGTCTTTTGATGATGCATACATTTTTATCTCGTCATTTTTACATTTCATGGAATGTTCCTGCATACGCCGATTGGTTGAATCAGCAAGATCTAAAAAATACCTACCAGTACTACAAAGATTTGTTGTGCCTATTAACTCACAAAGAAGAACCGCTAAATCTTGTCTTGAAAGACCCAATGCACCTTCCTTCTCTTAATCACTTACTTTCAAGTTTTCCAGACGCTCGATTTATTTGGATTCACCGAGATCCTGCGACAGTCATTTCGTCTTATTACAGTTTATCAAAATCCATTAAAGGCTCATTATCAAAAAAGGAAATGGTTTTAGGAATTGAGCAATTAGCAAAAGACACAAGAGATGCAGACATAGTTCGGCATAATAATAACGAATCAAAGTTTTTTGATGTTTCTTATAATGACTTAGTGTTCAAAACAGAAGATGTTATTAAAAATATATTTCGATTTCTGGAAGTCGAGTATGATGATCATTTAATAGAAAAGATTACACAATGGAAAGCAGAAAATAGACAAGATAAATTTGGCAGGCATCATCACACTTTGGATTCACTTGGATTGAATCAAGATCAGATTTATCAAATATTTTCTTATTACCATGAAAAGTATTCGGCCCTTTATAGCATTTAAAATGATTAGAGGTAAAGGAATAAAAATGAAAGCTTTATTTATTGTGCCTTATTTAAAAAACATGCTTGAAAGCATGGAGGAAATAGGAATATCATCTATAGCAGCATATATTCGCAGAGAAGGATATGAGGTCAATATAATTAGCAAATCTTCTGATACTCTGGATTATGATTTGATAGCTTCTTATTCTCCTGATATTATAGGATTTCCTGTATATGATATAACTAAAGAGTCAGTATATCAGATAATTCATCAAGTAAAACAAAAACTACCCACTGTTGCTATTTGTTGCGGCGGAGCAGAGGCGACGCATAACTATAAAAAAATGATGGACGAAGAACCACAAATTGATTACATTATAATAGCACTTTAAAGGTGTTTTATGAAGAGATGGAGGTGACTTACAGGCAATTAGTATTAATAAACGTGTTGAGCAGCGACACAAGCTCATCCATTGACAATCTTGGGATCGGAAGCATTTGTTCTTACTTGCGCAGTAAAAACATGCCGGTTACTTTAGCTTACTTAAAACCAAACATGATTAATGATACATATATCTCAGAAAAGCTAAAAGATTTTGATGCTTATGGACTAACATTTTATGCAAACAACGCGAAATATGTATTTCAGGCAGCAGAACTCATAAAAAAGCACAATTCATGCGCGACAGTATTCCTTGGTGGGTATTTAGCTTCAGACGCTCCTAAAGAAATTTTATATGATTGTTCCTATATTGATTATATTGTACTGGGCGCCGGTGAAAAGATTGTATATCAAATGATGCAATTTCTACAAAACGGCAATAAAGAAAGAATACATAGTATGGCATCTGTAGTTACTCGTGATGATATCTCCGAGAAAATCAAAGCCCCTATAAATGTTTGCGAAATGCCATTTCCGGCAAGAGATAATTTGACTTATTCATTAAAAAATGGAGAGCAAATCGCCCGTATATATACTGCCAGGGGATGTTGTGGGCACTGTTCTTTCTGCTCTGTGAATCAGATGTATAAAAAGTGGCAAGGACGCCCGCCAAAAGATATTCTAAATGAAATCAATCAGATACATGAAAAATACAAAGTTAATAGTTTTATGTTTGTAGATAGCAGTTTTGAAGATCCTGGCAGACTCGGAAAAGAAAGAATTAGTGAATTATGCAAATTACTTAAAAAAACGATATGCAATATTCTTTCCGCTGTTTTGTGCGAGCTGAAACATTCCGTCCTGATGACATAGAATTAATCAATGAGATGGTATCAGCTGGTATTTCTCAAATATTCATTGGAATTGAAGCGGCCAATGAAGAAGATCTAAAATTATATCATAAAAAAGCTTCTATTTCTGATAACCAAAGAGCCATTGATTTGTTTACACAAGCAGGTGCGGATGTGACAATTGGTTTTATCATGCGTAATCCATATTCAACAAGAGATACACTGTATCAAAATTATGTTTTTTTAAGTCACAATAAAGTATATACAATTAATCATTACATAACAAAATTAGATGTTTTTTATAAATCTGAAGCTTATGAAAAATT
>CAYJIO010000141.1:0-227 GCA_964370255.1 uncultured Azospirillaceae bacterium | reverse complement strand
AAACCGGGGTGTTAAAAGAAAACTATTCATACTTAAATCAATGTGGATATATCTTTACCGATCCATGGTTAAATGAAATTGACGAATTCTTTAATCGTATTTTTACTGACTCATCGGATTCAGATGAGCGGTTTCTTGCGATGGCAAATATATTTATGAATTTACAAGTAATGTACCCTGAAGAATCGATACCCTATGTCCGGGCATTCCATGCAATTAAAGAATCA
>CAYJIO010000140.1:0-2618 GCA_964370255.1 uncultured Azospirillaceae bacterium | reverse complement strand
CCAGTTAATGCTGTTTATGGCTTTGTTAATATGTTTATGAAGTTGAGCGCAAAGATGGAATATACTCATTTGGCGGTTGTTTTTGATGCGAAAAGAAAAAATTTTAGAAATGAGATTTATGCCGATTATAAAGCAAATCGTCAAGAACCACCTGAGGATTTGGTGCCTCAGTTTGCAATTATTAGAGAGGCTTGCGATGCATTAAACCTTAGTCGCATTGAGATTGAGGGTTTTGAGGCAGATGACTTAATAGCAACAATGGCAAAAAAAGGCAAAGAAGAAGGCTTTGAGGTAACGGTTGTATCTGCAGACAAAGACTTGATGCAGCTTATTTGCGAGGGGGTTACTTATTATGACCCAATGAAAGACAAATATTGTGGCAATGCAGAGGTAGTGGAAAAATTTGGGGTAGAGCCTTGCAAGGTGGTTGATGTGCAGGCTTTGGCAGGTGATAGCTCTGATAATGTGCCAGGGGTTGCTGGCATTGGCTTAAAAACTGCAGCATTATTAATAAATGAATATGGCAATCTTGAAGAGCTTTTAGAAAGAGCAGGGGAAATTAAGCAAAATAAACGCCGTGAAGCGCTTATCAATGACAAAGAGCTGGCGCTGATTTCAAAGCAATTAGTAACACTTAAAAATGATGTGGAGCTTGGTAAAAACTTGGATGACTTTATAAATAAAAGCCCAGACCCTGTTGTTTTAAAAGAGTTTTCTAACAAATATGCTTTTCGTTCTTTGGAATCTCGTTTGGATAAATGGGCAATGGAACAGAGCGGGCAAGAAAAAGCTGAGGTTGTTAAAGAATATAAGCTTATTGTTGAAGAAAAAGACTTGGAGGCTTTGACAAAAGAAATTAAAGAGAAAAGATTATTTGCCTTTGATACTGAAACAACAGGGATTAATCCAACATTTGATGAAATTGTTGGAATATCAATTGCAACTGCTGAGGGCAGGGCGTTTTATATTCCCATAAATCATGGTGGAGACGGCACAGACTTGTTTGCAGAACGTCCAAAACAGTTAAGCAAAGAGGTTATAAAAAAGCATTTAGCATCTGTTTTTAAATCAAAATCTATATTAAAGGTTGGGCATAATATTAAATTTGATATGCACTTTATTTCACAAGTTTTGGATGATGTTGAGATTGACCCAATTGATGACACTTGTGTGATGTCTTATGTATTGGATAGTCTTTCTCATGGGCATTCTCTAGACGAGTTGGCAGAAACTTTTTTGAGCTATACAACAATTAAATTTGAAGATATTGTCAATAAAAAACAAACCTTTAAAGATATTTCTTTAAGCAATGCATTAAATTATGCAGCGGAAGATGCAGATATTACTTTGCGCTTGTATAATATCTTAAAACAGCGCTTGATAAATGAAAAACAAGTATATGTTTATGAGGCATTTGACAGGCCTTTGATTAGGGTTTTGCAATCAATGGAAGCACAAGGCATTTTTGTTTCTCCGACTTGTCTAAAATCTTTGAGTGATGAATTTGGTGTTAAGCTTGGTTTACTTGAAAAAGAAATACATTTGCTGGCTGGTGAGGAGTTTAATATTGGTTCTCCAAAACAAGTTGGTGAGGTGTTGTCTAAGCACTTGGGCGTTGAAGTTAAATCTACAAGTGTTGATGTGTTAGAAGAAATGGTTAAGGCAGGACATGAATTGCCCCAAAAAATACTTGAATGGCGCGGGTTTGCAAAGCTTAAGTCAACTTATACTGATTCTTTGATAAACGAGTTAGATAAAAACAACAGAGTGCATACCTCATTTAATCAGGTTGCAACAAATACTGGACGCTTAGCGTCTTCTAATCCAAATTTGCAAAATATCCCAATAAAAACAGAAAATGGCGCAAAAATTAGGGCTTGTTTTACAGCCATTGATGATAAACACAAGATTATTGCTTGTGATTATTCTCAAGTTGAGTTGCGCATTTTGGCAGCAGTTGCCGACGTTAAGGCGCTTAAGGAGGCATTTGCAAACGGAGTTGACATTCATACTCAAACTGCAAGTCAAGTTTTTGGCGTGCCTTATGAAGAGGTTGATAAAAAGACCAGAAACAATGCAAAAGCAATTAATTTTGGCATTGTATATGGAATGAGCGCATATGGTTTGGCTGCACAATTAGGAATTGAGCCAGCCGAGGCAAAGACTTATATAGATGCATATTTTAAGGCAATGCCAGAGATTAAGACATATATGGACAAGACAATTGATTTTGCCAAAAAAAATGGTTATGTTGTGACCCCAGAGGGTAGAAAAATAAGCATATTTGGCATTAATGATCAAAATAAGAGGGTTGCAAATTCAGCAGAACGTGCTGCTATAAATGCGCCAATTCAGGGTGCTGCAGCTGATATGATGAAAAAAGCAATGATAAATGTTTTTGATGCAATTAAAGATTATAAAACAAAAATGTTAGTTCAAGTGCATGATGAATTGGTGTTTGAAGCGCCAATAGAAGAGGCAGAAGAGGTGGCTCAGTTAATTAAAAAGACAATGGAAGAAGCAAATGAGTATAATGTAAAAATGCTTGCAGAAGTGGGGATTGCAGATAATTGGCGAGAAGCCCATTAAAAATTTATATAATGCATCATTTAGTGCAA
>CAYJIO010000139.1:0-2656 GCA_964370255.1 uncultured Azospirillaceae bacterium | reverse complement strand
GTTGAATGTGATGGCAAAGTTCCAAACATTGAAGTTGAAGAACACATGCATTAATTGTTAATCTTTAATCGAAAGCCCCTTGCAACCCAAGGGGCTTTTTGCTGTTTTTTACAGGGAGTTTGGATTTCACTTTACAAAAATGCATTTTTGACAGTTTTATAAAGTGAAAAAGTAATTGCAATTTTTGATAATTGTCTATATTCTGATGTTAAATAATGGTTAAAAGGAGACGCTTTATGAAAAAAATTAAACCTGTAATTGTGGTTATTGTTTTAATTGCTGTGTGTTTATCAATGGTCGTGCTTAGAAATTTTCAAGCAGAAATTACTTACCTTAAAGACAATCAGAATATTCGTAATCTTGTAAATAATTTGCAAAATCCTGTTGATACTTCTGATGCTGTTGGGTTTAGAAATAATTTTTCTCAAGATGGTATTTTTGAGTTAATTCAGAATAAAAATGGCAAACCACATACTATAGCTCACCTTAACACAGACCAAATGGTCAACTTTATGAACAAACGCTTTGAAGTTTTTAAAAAACAAGATGAACAAAGACGACACTTGTTAACTAGTATTCATATTTTTGATCAAGGAAAAAATCAGGCAAAAGCAAAAATAACAGGCATATTGCTAACAACTGTGAAGCATAAAACAATAAAATTGGTAACACCTCTTGAATATTCTGTTACTGTTGTAAAGGATAAAACCGGAAATTGGAAATTCAATCATGTTAAAGGTTATCTCGATACATCTCTAGACGCAACTAATTAAATTATTCTGTTTTTAAGGAAAATGGTATGCAGATAATAAAAAAAGAAAAAGATATGCAAAGGTTAAATGAACTTTTTGGCAAAGACACTTTGCTTTCTCTTGCCACAACAGATGGCAACACTCCCTATGTCCGCATTGTTGATGGATATTTTGAAAACGGCAGTTTTTATATAATTGTTGATGCAAAGTCAGATAAAATGAAACAAATAAAAAAAAATAATAAAGTGGCGCTTTGTTCTAATGATTATTTTTCTGCTCATGGCATTGCTACAAATTTGGGGCATATATATAGTGAAAAGAATATGGAGCTTGCAAAAAAACTAAAAGTAGTTTTTGCCAAGTGGTGGGACAATGGCCATAGTGATTATAATGATGAAAGCACAGTTATTTTAGAGGTTAAACTAACATCTGCCGTGTTTTTTGATTTTGAAACAAGAGATGTTATAGAATTTTAGTTTGATTAAAGGAAAGTAAATGAGAAAAATAATATTATACATAGCAACCAGCTTAGATGGTTTTATTGCTGATAAAAATGGCGGTGTCGCTTGGCTTAAAGGCGATGGTAGTGATGAAAAAAATATGGGAAGTTATCCAAACTTTATTGAAAGCGTTGATACTGTTGTTTTAGGCTATAATACTTATCATCAAATTATAACAGAGCTTGCGGTTGATAATTGGCCTTATAAAGGCAAAATGAGCTATGTTATTACAAGCAAAAATTTAAGTGATAAAGAAGATATCAAATTTAGCTCAAATTTAATTGGTTTAATAAATGAGCTTAAAAATCAAGAAGGCAAAGATATTTGGATTTGTGGTGGAGCAAGCATAGCCAATCAATTATTGAAAGAAAATTTGATTGATAGGTTAAGCATAGCTATAATACCAACAATCTTGGGAGATGGCACAAGGCTTTTTGAAACAGGCTTGCCAGAGACAAAATTAAAACTTGTTTCAACCCAAAGTTATAATGGTATGACTGATGTTGTATATGAAAGAAGATAACTCACTATAAAAATAAAAGCCTCAGAAAACTGAGGCTTTATTGTTTGGTAATCTTAAAAAAGATTATTCACCACCTGTTGATGTCATTTGTATTTCTCTGATACAAACATTTGCAGGCATTTGGTAAATAAAGTCCATAGCTTCAACTACTCTTATAGCGTCCATATAACCGCCGCCAGAGTTAACGCCTTTGTTATAAGCATCTGTTGTTGCTTGGTCGTTGTCTCTTGCAACTAAGTTTGTTTTTGTAGCCCCTGGTGCAATTACAGATACGCACACACCATTTGCTCCGCCTTCTTTTCTTAACTGATCAGAAATTGCATGAACAGCATGTTTTGTGCCAACATAAACACCATGATTATCAAAGATTTTTCTGCCAGCCATTGAGCTCATATTAAAAATGTGTCCTGATTTTCTTTTTACCATATCTGGATAAACAGCATAAATGCCATTTAATACACCCTTAACATTGGTATCAACTAATCTGTCCCAATCATTTGGATCTTGAGTTGCAAAATCACCAAGAGGCATAACACCTGCATTGTTGAAAAATGCATCAACCGGAAGCCCAAAGTGAGCCTCTGCTTCTTGAACTGCTTTTACAAAGTCTGCTCTATCTCTAACATCTAAAGTTCTTTTGAAAAAGTTTGGTTTGTTAATATCTTTAATTTGGTTCATATCAATATCAAAAAGAGCAACTTTATAGCCTTTGTCTCCATAATATTTTGCTGTTTCTAGACCAATTCCAGATGCAGCCCCTGTGATTACAACCAACTTTTGAGCTGGTGTAATTGTATCAGTTTTATTTTCTACTTGAGTTTGTGCTTGTGCTGATAATGTAAGTGATAACATTATTGCAAAACTAGTGATTACTTTTTTTA
>CAYJIO010000138.1:0-2656 GCA_964370255.1 uncultured Azospirillaceae bacterium | reverse complement strand
TCAATAGAAATTACGACATTTTGCGTCATATATCAATTACTCTGCATCAGTTTTTTTAACTAATACTTCTTTCTTATCATATGTGCCACAAGAGCTGCATACGTTGTGAGGTCTTGTTAACTCACCGCAGTTTGAGCACTCTACATAAGAATTAGCACCCAATGCATGATGAGATCTTCTCATATCTCTTCTTGATTGTGACACTTTCTTTTTAGGTACAGCCATTTTCTTTCTCTCTTATAAAAAAGTTAATCTTTGGCTTTTAATAAACCATTTTATTTTTATAGTCAACAAGTTTTTAAAAAAATATTGCCTTATTATATTAGTCTGCTATAAATCTATCTATGAACAAAGAAAACATATCACGTTGCAGTTGGGCAAACCCAAACAACCCCCTATATCTTGAATATCATGATAATCAATGGGGCGTCCCCACTTATGATGATCATAAACTATTTGAAATGCTTATCTTAGAAAACTTTCAAGCAGGGCTTTCTTGGGAGTGCGTGCTTAATAAAAGGGCAGAATTTATAAAAGCTTTTGACAACTTTAACATAAATAAAATAATAAAGTATGATGACAATAAAATTAAAAGCCTTCTGTCAAATGAAAAAATCATCAGAAATCGCCTAAAAATCAATGCCACAATTTCAAACGCCAAGTGCTTTCTTGAAGTTCAAAAAGAATATGGCTCTTTTTCAAAATATATATGGAGCTGGACAAACAACAACGTTATAATAGGCAACGGAGAAGTTGTTCAAACCTCCCCTCTTTCTGATTGCATTGCCAAAGACTTAAAAAAAAGAGGCTTTAAGTTTTGCGGCTCAACCATCATATATTCATACCTTCAAGCCGTTGGCATTATAAATGATCACCAAAAAAATTGTTATAAATGCGTAAGAAAATTTTAATCTTTTTTGTTTATAATGCCATTACTTAGGAGATATTTTATGGCAAAAAAGAAAAAAGCAAAAAAAACATTATTAAAATCAATATCATACAGACTACTAGGACTTGGATTGATTGCGGCGTTTTTTATAAACGCGTCATACTCCTTTATGCCTTTTTTTATAAAAAACTACACATCATCATATAATTATTTTGACTTTTTTGGCATCGCAGGCGCACTTTTTTCTTTATCTTTACTTTTCTTAGGCTATGAGGCCATAAGATTTGCACACATATTGCTGCCAATCCCAAGGCTTCTCACCATAGTATTAGGCTCTTCATTTTTATCTGTATTTTTTGCCTTAACAAACATAAAGTATGAAGGTGTTATTGGCAACTTAATCGCAAAAAAAATAAACACATCATTAAATATCATAAATCTCCCTATAAACTCAATCTTTATTAGCGCCCCAATATTTTTTATCTTTGCATTCTTATGCTTTAATTTTGCTTGCGGAATTAGCTTTAAGACATGGTATAAAGCAATAAAGAGAATATTAATAATAACCGCGCAGGCCATAAAACACTTTATTCTTGTTCTTAAATTCATCTTCAAAAAAAGAACAAACACCAAAACCAAAAAAATAAAAACGCCAAAAGAACCAAAAGAACCAAAAATCAAACTAAAAAAAGAAAAAACAAAAGTTGAGGCAAAAGAAAAAGCCCCTGCAAAAAAAACATCTGCACCAAAAAAATCAGACACAGGATACATCAAGCCAAGTGTTTCTTTATTATCTCGCCCAGTTGAAGTCAAAAATGCAGTATCAAAATCAGAATTAGAAACAATTGCCAAAGAGCTTGAACAAACATTAAGGGAATTTGGCGTTAACGGCTCTATTGTAAAAATTCGCCCTGGCCCTGTCGTAACATTATATGAGCTAGACCCAGTTGCTGGCACAAAAACTGCCAGAGTAATCTCTTTGGCAGATGATATTGCACGCTCTATGAGCGTGTCATCGGTTCGTATTGCAGTTGTAACAAACTCTTCAACCATAGGAATAGAGCTCCCAAACACAAAAAGAGAAACCGTTTGGTTGCGCTCTCTTGTTGATGATGAAAACTT
This sequence comes from uncultured Azospirillaceae bacterium, assembly GCA_964370255.1. Classification (GTDB taxonomy): domain Bacteria; phylum Pseudomonadota; class Alphaproteobacteria; order RF32; family CAG-239; genus JAWXUC01. The sequence goes on along the minus strand of CAYJIO010000138.1, from coordinate 645 downwards.
TTTTAATACAAAAAATGCCCTTAACATCATCTTAGGCAAAGACATTGGCGGCAGAAATGTGTATGCAGATTTAGCAAAAATGCCTCACTTACTTGTGGCTGGTACAACTGGCTCTGGTAAATCTGTTGGTATTAACTCTATGATATTATCACTACTATATAAAATGAGCCCTGATGAATGCAAAATGATAATGATTGACCCAAAAATGTTAGAGCTTTCAGTATATAATGACATCCCTCACCTCTTAACCCCCGTAATTACAGATCCTGCAAAAGCCGTGATTGGGCTAAAATGGGCGGTTAAAGAGATGGAAGACAGATATCGCAATATGGCAAAAGTAAATGTAAGAAACATTACTGGATATAATAAAAGGCTTGAAGAATTAAGAGAAAGCGGGCAAGAAATTAAACGCACGGTTCAAACTGGTTTTGACCCAGCAACTGGTGCCCCAATTTATGAAGAAGAAGTTATGAACCTTGACCCATTGCCATATATTGTTGTAGTGGTAGATGAAATGGCAGACCTTATGCTTGTTGCCGGCAAAGAAGTAGAGGCCGCAATTCAACGCTTGGCGCAAATGGCTCGTGCTGCAGGCATTCACCTTATTATGGCAACCCAAAGACCATCTGTTGATGTAATTACAGG
>CAYJIO010000137.1:0-2695 GCA_964370255.1 uncultured Azospirillaceae bacterium | reverse complement strand
CACTTGCAAAAAAAATATAATGTTTTATTATTGCAAAAAAAAGGAATGCAAAATGACAAACTCATTACAAAATTTTTTAAGAAGACTAGGCCAACCATTAATAAAATTTATAATAAAAATGGGTGAGTTTTCATCCTTTATTGGCCAAACAATATACCACACATTAACACCGCCATATTACTTTAAGCTTTTTGCAAAACAAGTAATTGAAATTGGATTTTACTCTTTGCCTGTTGTTGGCTTAACCACCATTTTTGCAGGTATGGTAATAGCTCTTCAGTCATATTCTGGATTTGCCCGATTTGGCGCAGAAGGTGCTGTTGCCTCAGTTGTTATCATAACCATAACTCGTGAGCTTGCTCCTGTATTATCAGGCCTTATGGTTGCAGGCAGAATTGGTGCTGCAATGGCAGCAGAAATTGGCACCATGAGGGTTACAGAGCAAATTGACGCCTTAACAACTCTTTCAACCAACCCATACAAATATTTGGTTGCACCACGCATCTTAGCAGGCATTATTGTTTTGCCAATATTAGTGTTTATTGGTGACATCATAGGCGTTTTTGGTGGTTTTGTCGTCTGCGTTTACAAGCTAGACTTCAATCCAGCCAACTACATAAACGCAACATTGCAAAACCTTATGGCAATGGACGTTATCTCAGGGCTTGTAAAAGCGGCCGTTTTTGGTTTGATAATTGCAGTAATGGGTTGTTATAATGGTTATAAGTCAAAAGGAGGCGCCCAAGGCGTTGGCGCTGCAACAACAAATGCTGTTGTTTCTGCCTCAATTTTAATCTTAATCTTCAACTATCTTCTAACAGAATTCTTCTTTGCATCATAAGGACAATAAAATGGCAAATAAAATAAAAATCACAAATTTATATAAAGCCTTTGGCCCAAAGAAGGTTCTTGACGGTGTTGACTTAGAGATTAAAGAAGGAGAGTCTTTGGTTGTTATAGGGGGTTCTGGCACAGGCAAATCTGTTTTAATAAAATGCATACAAGGCATTTTAACCCCAGACGCAGGGTCAATAACTGTTGATGAAGAAGAAGTCGTTGGCATATCTCAAAAGAAAAAAGAAGAAATTCATAGCAAGATGGGAATGTTGTTTCAAGGCGGTGCATTGTTTGACAGCTTAACCGTGTGGGAAAACGTTGCCTTTGGTCTTCTAGAAAATCAAAAATACTCAAAAAAACGTGCCAAAGCAGAGGCAATAAGAGTTTTACGCTCAGTTGGGCTTGCCCCAGAAGTTGCGGACTTATCCCCATCAGAAATCTCAGGCGGAATGCAAAAACGCGTTGGCTTGGCAAGAGCCATAGCAACAAAGCCACAAATAATCTTTTTTGATGAGCCAACAACAGGGCTAGACCCAATTATGGCAGATGTGATTAATGATCTTATCATAGAGTCCGTAAAAGGCCTTGGTGCAACAGCTTTGACCATCACGCACGACATGGCATCAGCCAGAAAAATTGCCGATAAAATTGCCATGTTATATCAAGGCAAAATCATCTGGCAAGGCACCGTAAAAGAGATGGATAAAACAGACAATCCATACGTCAAACAATTCATCGCAGGTCTTTCAACAGGCCCCATAAAAGTAGAAGTGTAACAAACAGAAACATAATTTTAAGTGCATATAAATCTTTTATTAAATATTATATATTAGTAGTGTCTAATATCAATTAATTTAGGATGAAGAAATGGCAAAAAAAGCACAAACAAAAATAGAAATAAATGAAGAAGAAGTTTATATAAACGACTTGGTAGCAAAAGTAAAAAAGGCGCAACAAGAGTTTGCAACATTTTCACAAGAACAAGTAGATAAAATTTTCACTCGAGTTGCAACAAAAATTTGTTCCCTAAGAATTCCCCTAGCAAAAATGGCGGTGGAAGAAACCAGAATGGGCATTTTTGAAGACAAGGTCATAAAAAACCACTTTGCTGCAGAATATATTTATAACAAATATAAAGACTGCAAAACTTGCGGAATAATAGAAGATGACAAAATTAATAACACCATTAAGATTGCAGATCCACTGGGCGTAATTGCTGGTGTAATCCCTACCACAAACCCAACGTCTACAACAATATTTAAGACCCTAATCGCCTTAAAAACCAGAAACGCAATTATTTTTTCTCCACACCCAAGGGCAAAAAAATGCACAGTAGAAACAGCAAAAATAATGCTAGAAGAAGCCGTAAAAGCAGGAGCACCAAAAGACATTATCGGCTGGATAGAAACACCAAGCTTAAACAAAACAAACCTATTAATGAAGCATGAAGACATCGCAACAATTCTTGCAACAGGCGGCCCTGGCATGGTAAAAGCAGCATATTCTTCTGGCAAGCCAGCATTGGGCGTTGGCGCAGGTAACACTCCAGCAGTTATTGATGAAACCGCAGACATAAAAATGGCTGTCAACTCAATCTTAATTTCAAAAACATTTGACAACGGCGTTATTTGCGCATCAGAACAATCTGTTGTTATTGACAAGTCAATTTATGCAAAAGTAAAAGAAGAGTTCTCAAGCCAACAAGCATATATCTTAAACGCCAAAGAAAAACAAGCTTTAAGCAAAGTTGCCTTTCCTGATGGTCACTTAAATGGTGACATCGTTGGCCAAAGCGCTTTCAACATTGCAAAAATGGCAAAAATAAAAGTGCCAGAAAATACAAAAGTCTTAATTGCAG
>CAYJIO010000136.1:0-2848 GCA_964370255.1 uncultured Azospirillaceae bacterium | reverse complement strand
GGGATTCGAACCCCCGTTACGCTATTAACGTAAACACGATTTCCAATCGTGCGCCTTCAGCCACTCGGCCACTTATCCTTTTGCATTAAACGTTTTTTAATGTTTTATATTGTATATGTCAACATAAAAGGAATTTTATCATGACAATATCAAAATTATCAACTCAAGAAGTATTTAACAAATGTGACCCTAGCATGTTTAAGTTTAGCTCAACAAATGAGCTAAAAGAGCGTCTTTCAGCTCTTGGCCAAGACAGAGCAATCTCTGCTGTTGAAATAGGCATAAACATAAAGTCAAAAGGCTATAACCTATTTTGCTTAGGCGCAGAAGGCACAGGCAAAACAAGCCTCGTAAAAAGACTCTTAAAAGAAGAAGCAAAACACAGAAAAACACCAGAAGACTGGGTTTATGTATATAACTTTGACGAGCCTCACAAGCCAATTGCAATTCCTTTTGATGCATCTACTGCCCAAGGATTCGCCAAAGAAATAGACGCACTTATAGAGCAACTTCAAACAAGTCTTCCTATAATTATAGAAGGAGATGAGTTCAAAGCTGGTGTTGAAATTATAAAAGAAAAATACAAGCATAAAAAAGATGAATACATAAACTTATTGCAAAAAAAAGCAAAAGGAAAAAGTGTTTCTTTATTACATATGCCTGTTGGCCTTGTTGTAGCCCCTGTTAAAAACGGAGAAGTCTTAAGCCCAGATGCTTTTAATGAACTCTCAGAAGAAGACAAACAAACCTTAATGGATGACTTAAACTTTATGCAAAATGAAATAGAAATAGCATCTCAAGGCCTACCAGTATGGGAAGAAAAACAACAAATAGAAATAGAAAAACTAAGAGACAAATTCACAAACGCAATAGTAAAAAAACCAATAGACGCTATAAAAAATAAATATAAATCAAACAAAAAAGCACAAGCTTTCTTAAAGGCTATTCAAACAAACATCTTAGAGAATATAGAAGACTTTTTACCACAACCTCAACAATGTGACAACCCAGAAGACTCTGTTGGCTTACTATTAAGCAGACTAAACAAATCAGATGAAGACAAAATGGCAAAATTCAAAGTAAACGTTGTTGTCAAAAATGAGCCTGAGTGCGGTGCTCCAATCATAATATTAGACCACCCAACACAAGGAAACCTAGTCGGAAAAGTAGAAAGAGTTCAGCAATTTGGTGCCCTTTTAACAGACTTCACCCTCATAAAAGCGGGTGCTTTGCATGACGCAAACGGCGGCTTCTTACTTATAGACGCCAGAAAGTTATTAATGCAACCCTTTGCCTGGGACTCATTAAAAAGAGCTCTGTCATCAAAATTAGTAAAAATAGAAGCCCCAAGTGATGAAACAAGCTTTACAACAATCTCTCTTGACCCAGAGCCAATTCCACTCGATATAAAAGTCATTTTAACAGGAGACACAGAGCTATACCACCTACTAGTAGAAAGAGACCCAGACTTCTCAGACTTCTTTAAGGTAGAGGCAGACTTCTGCCACAGCATGGAAAGAACCAAAACAAACGAAATAGAATATGCAAAGCTCATAGGCTCTCTTTCAAAAAAGAAAAAACTAAGAGCCTTAAACAAACAAGCTGTTGCAAGAGTTATAGAATATTCGTCAAGGCTTGCAGATGACCAAAACAAATTAACCGCTCACATAAGCTCTGTTGGAGACTTGTTAAGAGAGGCGGACTATTGGGCAAAAAAATCAAACGCCAAAATCATCGGAAAAAACCACATTGACCAAGCCGTAGAATCACAAATATATCGCCTTGGCCACATAAAAGAAATGATGATAGAACAAATTGATAAAGGCTCTATTCTAATGGACATAAAAGGCTCAAAAGTTGGGCAAATAAATGGTCTTGTTGTTTATAGCTTTACAAAACACTCTTTTGGCAAACCAGCCCGAATAACAGTGCAAACCCGCATGGGCAAAGGAGATTTTATTAGTGTTGAAAGAGAAATTGAGCTCTCAGGCCCAATCCATGACAAAGGCGTTTTAATATTACAAAGCCTCCTTGCCAACCGTTTTGCCAAAGAAACACCTTTATCTCTTTCTGCCTCAATTGTATTTGAACAATCATACGGAGGAGTAGACGGAGACAGCGCTTCTTCAACAGAATATTTCTGCTTATTATCAGCAATCTCAGGAATCCCAATCAAACAAAACATTGCCGTAACAGGCTCAATCAACCAATTTGGAGAAATACAACCAATCGGCGGCGTTAATGAAAAAATTGAGGGCTTTTTTGATGTTTGTCAACACAAAGGCTTAACAGGCGATCAAGGTTGCATCATACCAAGAACAAATGTTGAAAACCTAATGTTAAAAGATGAGGTTATCCAAGCTATTGAAGATGGCAAGTTCCATATCTATGCAATAGACACCGTAGATGATGGAATAGAAATTTTGACCGGCAAAAAAGCAGGACAAAGAGCCAAAAACGGCAAATACCCCAAAGGCTCTGTTAACGCTATCGTTGAAGATAAGTTAACGGATATGTATAAAAAATATGCCCGTTTTGCAAAAGAAACCCACGGCGCAATATAAGCACAAAAAAAGGAGGTTGTTTTAAGAACCTCCTTTTTTCTTATCTATTCACCACTTGGCTTAAAAGATGCCAAATGTTGCAGTTGAGAAAACTTCTCGTTTGCAAGGTCTTGCGCTTGCTCTAAAAGGTTTTCATAACGCTCTGGGTTTTGTTTTTTAACCACCTGAAAGCGTGTTTCTTCTGCCATATATTCTGCCAAAGGCTTAACTGGCGCTTTAGAATCCAACGTCAGTGGAGCTTTGCCTTCATCTACCAAAGTAGGGTTATAGCGATATAATGGCCA
>CAYJIO010000135.1:303-2876 GCA_964370255.1 uncultured Azospirillaceae bacterium | reverse complement strand
AAAACTTTTTTCGAGTTTGATAAAAACAAACCTGCTCATAGGTGCGGGCGTTTCTGTTTTCATAGAAATATTTCAGCTGTTCACCCCGAGAGCCACCGACTTAGACGACGTAATATTAAACACACTGGGGATGCTCATAGGCTGTTTAATCATTCGGATTGCCCGAAAGTTACAAAATAAAGGAAAAATAGGACAAAAAATCAATACGAAATAATTCTTGAACTATGCTACGATCGGAAAGTCTTATTGTTCCTGCATGTCTCGTACGGCACAAGTTTTTGACTGAAGATGCAGGCGAGTTCTACACATCATCTTGCATCGCGAAAACCTCGGTTCGAGTGTTCAACCCTGCAAAGGTCGGGTTAGCGCTCAATGTTGAGGTTTAGGCGGAATGTTTTCGAAGTTTGTCGAAATTACGGAGGGAAAACGGGCAGGGCGATTGCTACAATGGAGATTGCCGGCTCGGCCATGCACGTTAGAAAAAGAATAAGCTAAACGAGCTAATGTTAATGTTTTATAATCGTTGTGGAGTGCTTAAGAACTATTAGTGAAAATTTCGCCCCGAGGTTTTGCCGGTGGCGCGATTTGTGTGTCTATTGTTTCAAACTGCCGTCATCGGGGCAGAACGTAAGAAATGTTTCTTGAATGGATTCAAATCTCAATATATTTAAAATGAACGAGAAATACTGATAAATTGTGTTGTAATGCGACGACCACACTGCTATAATCAGAGATGTGGCCTTGTTTGGACGTGTGACATGCAACGGCAAAAGAAAATATCTATAAACATGAAATAGAGGTAGCTTTATGAAACGAATGTATTTCTCCTTTATAATGATCATTGTGATGGTTGTCGCAAACGCCTGCGCTCCTTATACGGCAGCATCCACCGCCCCTGCGACAACCACCCCCGTCGCCCCTACAGAAACTCCATCACAACAGCCCGAAGATGCCTCGCAAACTACCGAGGTTTCCCCGCCTATCCCTTCGCAAATTCCACAAGAAGCAGATCAACAGACGCAGATGGTCACATCGCTCACGCCTAAGCCGTTGTCACCCAAAAAAGTGGAACAAAATCCCTATATGGCGAGCACGGAAAACTCCGTTCATGCGGATAATTATAATTCGGACACGACCGACTTTGTATTGCCTATCGGAATCAACAGTGAAATAAATACTGCGTACGAGACGGAGAGCACAAATGCGCCACCATCGGTGTTTTATGATTCATACAACAACGCGTACGCACCATATATGAGCATTGGCATTGCCATAAGAGACTTAGACGGCACGACTATAACGACCCTCGGTTCGTACTATCCTCCCGAAGACAATGACCACGCGTATGCAATTCAACAGTCTTACAGTTTTATCGACAGCAACAACAACATCGTGGCACCCACGACTGACAATAGAATTATTATCCTAAAGTCACTTGACGACGAGGGAAACGTACTGGAAACTTTTGAAAAGATACTGGATATTGACATTGCCTCGGTTGCAAGCGATAAGCTGGAAAAGGAATTTGATCAAACGCTCATGTCGATCGTATATGATTACGAAGGAAATCTGTGGTTTTCTACGGGTGGATTTAGAGTGTATCCCGAAAGAGAGCAAACGGGTTTTATCGGATACGTTTCGGCAGATGCAATTGAAGATATTTTAGAGGGCAACTCCCCGGATTTGTCAAACGAAGTGCATTTTTATGAAACACAGCCGGGAGAGGGTACGGAAAATGGAATCGCTTCAAGTCCGTACGGAGCGGTCATTTTGACTAACAAGTCTTGCAATTTGCTAAAGGCAAACGATGGTGTGGAAATTGTGTGGAGTGTAGAATATGATAGCAACGGAGCAAACAGCGCAACTGAAGACGCAGAAACTACGGGTGGCGGATTGTCATGGGGAAGCGGAACTTCGCCTGCCCTCAGCGCGGAATACGTATTTTTTGCAGATAATTCCGATCCTATCAATCTGCACGCTATAGAACTTGAAACGGGTAAACTCGTAGATACTCTACCTGTGATAGACGAACTTCCGGCAGGAATGCCCGTGTCTATTGACAATGCGGCAATAGCATATGAGGGCGAAAATGGAGATGTAGGTGTGGTCTTGTGTAATTGGTTTGGCGCAAGCAACCCAGGGCTTGCGGATCCCGACAGTGATTCGTCTGTACAATCATATGAAAATTTGTACAATCCCGAATGGATATTAAATGGAAATAGCGCTATAATGCCCGGCATCGAAAGAGCGGACCTGGTAGAAAAGGATGGTGAAAAACAACTCGTTTCTGTCTGGAGTCGTGACGATTTGCGGAGCACTGCGATGTTCAAACTTTCCACTGCCACGGGCTATCTATACGGATATGCCCAGGATATGGATACGTCGATGTGGCAATATGTAATTTTAGACTACGAGACGGGGCAGACCGTATACACCTATGATGTGTCAACTCTCAGTGGATATAATAACATGGCAGTGGGGATGTATTCAAACCCTGAGACAAATGCGCTGTACTGCCCTACGGGCAACTTTGAACTATTGCGTTTGCAGGACAGGTTTGCATACTTAACGCA
>CAYJIO010000135.1:0-293 GCA_964370255.1 uncultured Azospirillaceae bacterium | reverse complement strand
GACCTCGATTCTATGGGTAGAAGTGTGGTTTCCGATGATGAATTCCTCAGCGCAGGAGGGATGGGTACTGTTGCGTCATGGTTGCACAGTGTATCGGTTTTTGGGGCAATGGATACTTCGGGTGCGGTTTCGATCACTTTTCTGATGAACGGGCTTGAGGGAGACATAAACAATATTGAACTGTACGCGCTTGATAATGACGGGAAATATCAAATTATTTCCAAAGAGAATTGGAAAATAAAGACGGAGGACAGCGTTGCAAACAAAAACACGGTGTATGAAATTGAAGTGAC
>CAYJIO010000134.1:0-2884 GCA_964370255.1 uncultured Azospirillaceae bacterium | reverse complement strand
GACTGTGTTACATCTTCTTTTTTCATTGAGTTCTTACTACACTACAAAAAACACCGTTACGACCTAATTGAGAGCATAATCTATCACCTTGCTCTAAGGTTTGGATTGGGTTTATTCTTAAATGAAACAACTCTTTTCCTTCTCCGTCTGCAGGAGCATCTACTGAGAAAAACGGGTCATATTCACCTAAAATTTCTGGATATTTTAAGGACAAATCCAACCACAAATCTTCCATCTTTTCTATGTCATCTCCTGTGCCTAATTGAACAGATATGTTTCCGTTTAAGGAGTTTTGGGTATATGCATTTTGGTAAAACTCATCAACGATTGCAAAAGCACCACTGTCGCCACCTTTTGAGCCGCGCCCACCTGAGGCAAAGCCTGCTCCATTTTGCATGGTAGAATTACTGCTGCCGTTCGCACCAGTTGCATATTGACCATAGCCTTGAAGAGGAGTATCTTGGTTGCCGTAACCACCTGCACCATTCATTGCACCTGCGGCGCCATTTTGCCCTGCACCAAAATTTGGTAACGGAGGTGGAACATCCCACTCATTTGCAAACATTTCTGTATCCTCATACGAGCTATAACCTTGAGAGCCCATTGCGTCATCTCTTCTTATTTTTAAGCAGATTATTCTTTTGCCATTTCTCATCACAAAATCACCAATGCCCTCCACTACTATCAAGCGATTGTTTGGACCTTTGGTTCTAAAACCAACTGGCATTTCTGAGCGCTCTACAATTTGGGTTACAATTGGGCGTTGAACCATTGTTAATGCTTTTTCACCCAAGTCTATATACGTAAAAACATCGTCTCTCCAAACTCTTTCTGGGGCAATGACGACGTCTTGAGGGTTGGGAACATAAACCTCCATGTCAAACTTCAACTGGTCTGGGTTAAAAGGTATTTCTTTTAGCCAATCTTGCTTTTGAAACCTTCTTGTAGCTGTCTTTATACCCCCTAGAGAACTGCCTCCTGATGAGACCCCACCAGAAACCCCTCCGCCAGAAGAGTTATTTGACCCATCTTCTGGAATTTCTATATCAATAATCGCATTAGTAAGACGCTCTGTATCAACACCCTCACTTTTTATGTAAAAAACATATTTGTTGCCTGAGCGACCAAACATAACAACATTTGTGTCAACACCAACCTCACCCTCTGTCCATAACAAAACAGTGTTTGGGCCAACTATTTGACCATAAAATGCGTTTTTGTTGCCAAACTGAACACTCTCTATCATCTCCCACTCTGGAAAATTTACCAAGGTTATCATAGATTCTCTTAGGCGGATTGGCAAAACCAAGTCCTTATACCAATAATATTTTGAATATGCTGGCTTGCTTTGCCCCTCTCCCAAATTTTGCAATGGGTCTAGCCAAGCCTCTTGAGTCATTCCCAAAGAGTTAAAACCTGCATAACCCATATCCATCGGCTGATACTGCCCCTGTGCATTTGCTGCAGACTGATCCATCGACCCCACTAACGGCACGGAAAACGCTGTGTTTATTGAAAACAAACTAACTATTAAAAAAATGTACTTCTTCATATTAATCAACCTTATTTTGTTGTATTGCATATCTTATTATCTCAAAGCCTAATGGGTTTTTTAAGCGCTCTTTATACTGAACTGGTCTTGGGATATAGTCCATCATTATTGAAGCTGTAAAATATTTTACATCTGGCTTTGTTGAACTAGGGAAATAATCTCTTGCCTCGTATTCAACTTGCCAAAGACCTGGGCCAAGCTCATTAACAGACAAAAGCCTAACATCTCTTGTCAAACCTTTGGTCTTTATCATTTCTAACGCAGGGGTTGCGGTTTTTTCTAAGAAGTCAGCATAAACTGTTGGAGTTGACATCTCTTGAACAGGCCCTCCTGGCATCCACCTTGCCTCCAGCTCTACAGTGTCTCTTATAAAAGAGCTTCTGAGTAAAACATATTGGCGAATTAAGGCCTCTGAAATTGCCTTATGCTCCTTCAAATCACCATTTACGGGAATAACGTTTAGAACTTGCTCATCAATATCTTGAAAAGTTAACAAAAACGGCTCAACCCTTGAAAGAGGAACAACCTTTGAAACCGCAATAAACAAAATTATATTGCAACAAATACTAACAGCCGCAATAACAGAAAAAGCCCTTGCCGTCCACAAATAGCGTTTTTCTGCAACGTTTGCAACAAACAGGTCTGAAGATGCAGACCTTGCCTTTTGAGGAGAAGCCTTTGTGCTGCCGCTTATCATTTTTTGTTTTTGATTTTGATTGTCCAAACTATCTACCATAAAAACCCCTTAAAGCTATATTGTTGCAACAAACCAATCTGGCAACTCTTTTATAACCTCCACCTCTAAGCAAGCGCAAGGAGAGAGCTTTAATTCATCAATCCCTTTTCCGATGCCGACTGGCTCTGGCTCATAATAAGAACCAAAACACCCTGAAAGCAACATAGGGACGAAAAAAAACAATATTTTTTTGTTCTTTAGCATACTAAAAATCCTTTAATTTGTGATATATCAAAGTTATTATAAAAGCAAATATCAAAAAAAATAAGTCTTTTTTAAGTTATCAACAGAAAAAACTATACTCTTTTTAAGATTGCTTGTTTGTATTATGAGCTTTTTGTTATGTGTATTGTTCTTGTGTCGTTTTGTTGGCTGATGTCTATTTTTGTGTGTTTTTTAGGGAGATACCTTCCCATTTTTGTGGCCCATTCTATTAAACAAATTCCTGCGTATAAGGCGTCTTCTATACCAAGCTCAAAAAGCTCTTCTTCTGACTTTATTCTGTATAAGTCAAAGTGATAAATCTCCGCATCTTTGGCGTCATAGGTTTGCAGAATTGTAAATGTTGGGCTTGGGACTTCTGTGTTTTGCCCGCA
>CAYJIO010000133.1:0-2885 GCA_964370255.1 uncultured Azospirillaceae bacterium | reverse complement strand
ATAGCCTTTCTGCATCACATCATCATCCTGCTTTTCAGCTACATAATGCAATATTTTGTTTGCAAAAATAGTCGCTATATGGAAATAAATTGTTAAATTTGTGGGATTGAACTTGTAAATAATAAAACAATAGTTATATGGAGCATAAATACAATAAAGGATCTGAATGGAGAAAATGGGATTTGCATGTGCATACCCCAAGTTCACTATTTCATAATTACCATTCAAGTGAAACATCTGATATTTGGGAAAGATTTATACAAGACATTGAGGCACTACCGGATGAAATCAAGGTTATTGGAGTTAATGATTATTTATTTATAGATGGATATAGGAGAATATTGAAAGAAAAATCAAAAGGCAGAATGTCTAATATCGAACTATTTCTTCCTGTTATAGAGTTAAGGATAGCCAAGTTTGGCGGCAATAAGCAATTTAAGAGGGTTAATTTTCACGTTATATTCTCAGATGAGGTAACTGCAGATATTATCCAAAATCAATTTCTAAATGCAATAAACGTCAAATACACATTAACATCAGGAACTAATAAGGATTGGTGGGGAGGTGTTATTGATAAAGCAAATCTGCAATCATTAGGTGAAAAGATTATTGCCTCTGTACCTACTTCTGAACAAAAAAATTACTCAGAGCCACTATTAGAGGGGTTTAATAACTTAAACCTTGATGAAAATCAGATATTTGAAATATTAAATAATTATCATGGCTTCCATGGGAAGTATATTACAGCGATAGGAAAGACAGAGTGGGATGAATTCAAATGGAATGATAATAGTATTAGTGATAAAAAAAATATCATAAACAGTGTCGATATCGTTTTTACTGCAGCAGAAACATTAGATAAGTTTTATGCTGCGAAAAACAAACTAAAGGAGCAAAATGTTAATAATTTGCTCTTAGATTGCAGTGATGCTCATTATAATCTCGATAGTGCTAATAAAGATAAACTTGGTAATTGCAACACATGGATTAAGGCTGAACCTACTTTTGAGGGTCTTAAGCAAATTTTATGTGAACCAGACGATCGAGTTGCTGTTCAGGAAGGGCATCCTGACACTAGTAAATACTATAACATTATTGATCGGGTTAAGTTTAGTGATCCTACAAATAAGATTTTCTCAGCAGATGAAATAGGATTGAGTAGTGGTCTTAACGCAATAATTGGAGGTAAGTCTTCAGGCAAGTCATTATTGTTAAATATGCTTGCTGCTGAAATGGGTGCTATAAACACTAAGATTAATGAGTATAAAGATTTGATTGACAGGTCAAAGATCGAAGTATATTACAAAGATGACCCTACACAAAGAAGAACTAGTACTGATGGTAGAAAAATAGAGTTTCTACCTCAGTTATATATAAATGATCTCGTTTCTAATAAAGAGAACAAAGAGTCTACCGATCGGTCATTCAATACATTTATAGAGGATCTAATTCGTCAAGATGATACAATAAAGTCTATTATGGATAATGCCAATGAAATAATCATAGCATCAACATCCAATATAGATTCCGATATTGCGGAGTGGCACAGATTAGATAGTCAATTAGTCCTTAAAAAGGAAGAAAGATCTAAACTCGGTGATAAGACCGCTATCGAAAATGAAATTAAACGTATTGTTTCACTTATTGAGCAATTAAAAGAAAAAGCTGGTTGGTCTGAATCAGAAAAAGAAAGTTACAATAATCTTGTTGAGCAAAATGAAGAGCATAGAACTCGGCTAATATTGTTAAATAACGAAATTATAGAGGCTAAACGCTTGGAAGAGTATTTAAAAGAATCATTTAAAAGTGATTTACTAAAAGCTATTACCTTTTATAGCGAAACCTCTATTATTCAGGATGTACTGGAACGCATGAAAAATTCGTTATTGTTTAGTGTTGATAAATCTATAGAGGAATCTATTTCAGAACTCACAATAAAGGTAAATGAGAATATAACTACAATTGAATCGATAAAAAAAGTAATAGAGGCAAATAGTAAACAATTAGAGCCATTAGTTGCAAAAAATACGACTCAGACTGAAATAGAAAAGTGTGAAAAGATAAAGACTGAAGAAGAGGCTAAGATTTCTCTAATAAATGAAAAAGATCTTGAAATTAAAACTATTAGAGAACAAATAAAGGCAATTCCGTTTGTCCAACATTATAAAATAATTAGTGATACATATTATCAACTAGCAACAGATCTAAATACTGCTATTTCAGCTAAGTGGGATGAAGGCACAACTAAACTGAAAATTACTGCCAAAACTGAATTTAAATCAATAGTATTTGATAGTTCTTTTATTGGTGTTGTCAACAATAGAAGTTATTTAAGCAATCAATTTAATGGTGATTTGAATATCTTTGATGTTAATGAATATGTTTATAGTAAGTCAAATCATATTGATAATATAACGTCTTTACTAGATTATGCTATCAGAGAGAATGCTCGTTTTATGAATTTTAAAGGCGGTAAAAACAGTAAAGAATTTATAGCAGCTATACTTAAGGATTGCTTTACAATAGAATATGATGTTATTAAAGGCACTGATAGCTTACATAAAATGTCGGAAGGCAAGAAAGGTATTGTTATACTGCAGATATATCTAAGTCTCAGCGGTTCTGATTGTCCAATATTGATAGATCAACCTGAAGATAACCTAGATAATAGGACGGTATATAAAGAACTAAATGACTATATTAAACAGTGTAAAAAACGAAGACAAATAATAATGGTTTCACACAATGCAAATTTAGTTGTTAATACTGATGCAGAAAATGTAATAGTTGCGAATCAATCTGGGGAGGACAACAAAGACAACAGAAGTTGTATGTTTGAATATGTGAATGGCTCTTTAGAAAATACATTTGTTGATGAAAGTCAG
>CAYJIO010000132.1:0-2927 GCA_964370255.1 uncultured Azospirillaceae bacterium | reverse complement strand
ATGTTTCTGCCACTTGCAATTGCATGGTCCAAACCACCAAAGCCAATGTCATAAGCCCAACCATCACCACCAAATATCCATAAAGATTTTTTAACCAAATAGTCAGCCAATTTATCTAAATGTTTTGCTTCATCGCTACCAATTACAGCCAATTGTTTGCGCAGCTCTGCTACATTTGCACGTTGTTCATCAATCTCAACATTTGTTGATTGTGGGTTGTTTAAGATTTTTTCTTTAATGTCGCCAACTTTTACTTGCTCTAACAAAGATTTTGCAACATTTGTTTGTTGGTCAATTGAAAAACGCATTCCCAAACCAAACTCTGCATTATCTTCAAACAAAGAGTTTGCCCATGCTGGGCCATAGCCTTTTTCATCTTTTGCATATGGAGTTGTTGGCAAGTTGCCACCATAAATAGAAGAACAACCTGTTGCGTTTGCAACAACCATTCTATCCCCAAACAATTGAGTTAAAAGTTTGATGTATGGAGTTTCTCCACAGCCAGCACATGCACCAGAAAACTCAAACAAAGGTTGAATTAACTGAGTGTTTTTAACTGTATTTGTTGCAATTTCTGTTCTTTTTACATAAGGCAGAGTTTCAAAATATCTCCAGCAAGCATCTTGAGTTTCAATATGGTCTTCTATTTTTTCCATATTAATCGCTTTTAGCTCAGGATTCTCTTTGTTTTTAACTGGGCAAGAGGTTGTGCAAATTCCACAGCCTGTGCAATCTCTTGGAGAGATTTGTAACACAAACTTTTTATCTGCAAAAGCTTTGTCTTTTGCATTTGCAAACTTAAATCCTTTTGGCATATCTTTAATCATTTGGTCGCCGTCTGCCATTTTCATGCGGATAACGCCATGTGGGCAAACCATTGAGCATTTGCCACATTGAATGCAAGTTGATGGATCCCAAACGGGAATGTCTGTTGCAATAGAGCGTTTTTCATATTGAGTTGTTGCTGTTGGCCATGTTCCATCTACAACTTCTGAAAACGCAGATACTGGCAACTCGTCACCTCGACCAGCAATAATTTCTGCGGTTAATAGTTTTACAAAGCTTGGCGCATCAGCTGGCACAGGTTGAATCATGTGGCAAACCGATTGTGCATTTGCTGGCACGTTTACTTTGTGCAAGTGTGCAAGTGTTTCATCAACGGCAGCATAGTTCTTTTTAACAATATCTTCACCTTTTTTGCCATAGGTCTTTTTGATGGCTTTTTTAATCTCTGCAATTGCCTCGTCTTTTGGCAAAACGTTAGATATTGCAAAGAAACAAGTTTGCATAATTGTATTAATGCGTGCTCCCATGTCTGTTTTGCGGGCAACGTCTACTGCATTAATCACATAAAAATTAAGCTCCTTGTCAATGATTGTTTGTTGAACTTCGCATGGCAAATTCTCCCAAACTTCATCACCTTCATAAGGAGCGTTTAATAAAAATGTCGCACCTTTTTTGGCATTTTTTAAGATGTCTAGTTTTGCCATAAATGCAAATTGGTGACAAGCAACAAAGTCTGCCTTAGAGATTAAGTATGGAGCCTTAATTGGTTGTTTTGAAAAACGCAAATGAGATGTTGTCATCGAGCCAGATTTTTTTGAGTCATATACAAAATATCCTTGACCATAAAAGCCACCATCTTCTGCAATAATTTTAATAGAGTTTTTATTAGCACCAACTGTTCCGTCTGCGCCAAGGCCAAAAAACATAGCCCTAACCACACCTTTTGGCTCAGTGTCTATTGCTTTGTCATCATAGGCTAAAGACAAGTTTGTAACATCGTCGTTAATACCCACTGTAAAACCATTTAATGTTTTGTTATCATAAATTGCTTTTACCATAGCAGGGGTAAATTCTTTTGAAGACAATCCATAACGACCACCCAAAATTTTTGGCATTTCAATACCCGCCTCAACAAGAGTTGTAACAACGTCCAAATAAAGTGGTTCGCCAGTAGAGCCACTTTCTTTGGTGCGGTCTAAGACAGAAATTGTTTTAACAGATTTTGGCAACGCTTTTAAGAAAGACTTTTTAGGGAATGGTCTATAAAGTCTAACCTTTAGCAAGCCAACATTATATCCGTTTTCATTAAGATAATCTATTGCTTCTTCAACAGTTTCTGCGCCACAACCCATAATTACGATTACATGGTCTGCATCTTTGGCGCCATAATAATCAACAACGCTATATTTTCTGCCAGAGATTTTTGCAAACTTGTCCATTTCTTCTTGAGCAACATCTTCTACTTTAGCATAAAATGGGTTTGATGCCTCACGCCCTTGGAAGAACACGTCTGGGTTTTGGGCTGTGCCACGAACGACAGGAGCTTCTGGCTTAAGGGCATTTTCTACATTAAAGCAAGTATTAACACCTTCTAGCTGCGCTTTTAATTGCTCATCAGTTAAGATTTCAATTTTTTTAACTTCATGTGAGGTTCTAAAGCCATCAAAAAAGTGCATAAAAGGAATGCGCGAGCGCAAAGTAGAGCTTTGTGCAATAGCTGCCATGTCGTGTGCTTCTTGCACAGAGTTTGAGGCAAGCATTGCAAAACCAATTTGACGACAAGACATAACGTCTGAGTGATCACCAAAAATTGATAATGCATGATATGATAATGAGCGGGCAGCAACATGCATAACAAAAGGCGATAACTCGCCTGCAATTTTATACATGTTTGGAATCATCAATAAAAGGCCTTGAGATGCTGTAAAAGTTGTGGTTAATGAGCCTGCCTGAATTGCACCATGGCAAGCGCCAGCAGCACCACCTTCTGATTGCATTTCTTGCACTTCTGGGATAACGCCCCAAATGTTTTTTTGACCTGCTGCAGACCAAGCATCTGCAAACTCACCCATATTAGAAGAAGGAGTAATTGGATAAATTACGCAAATTTCATTCATTCTATGAGCAACAGAAGCCGTAGC
>CAYJIO010000131.1:0-3039 GCA_964370255.1 uncultured Azospirillaceae bacterium | reverse complement strand
CCCAGTTCCTTTAGCATTCTCACAGTGGCAAGGCAATCAAGGGTGTTTCTTGAAAATCTCGATACAGATTTTGTGAGAATAACGTCGATTCTGCCACGTTTACAAGCGGTAATCATGCGCTTAAACTCGTCTCTGTTTTTAGCGGAAGTACCGCTTATGCCCTCGTCCGCATACACTTCTACCATCCGCCAATCGGATTTTTCCTCTATTAACTTTGTGTAATATTCCTTTTGCGTCTCATAAGAGTGGAGCTGTTCCTCGCTGTCCGTACTAACCCTGCAGTATGCCGCCACCCTCAGCATCTTCTGTTTTACTTTGCCCACCACATTCAGTTTCGGGTTCGCAGGGATACAGCGCACACTTCTCTTTAATGCCGTTTCCAATTTGCTTTCCTCCGTATAATTTCACGGTTATTTCACCGCCCATTCCAATTACTATATTTAAAATCGCCCGAGGTTCATCATGTGAACTCACCGGGCGATCCGTAGTCTTTATTATTTCCGTTATATTCTGATACCGTTCATCGGCAGATTTCATAATGAGCGCTTTTACAACGTCGGGGTTAATAGGTTTTTCCAATGCCCGTTGCACCTCTTTGTCAAGCCGTATGCTCTGTACGCTCTCGCATATCACAAGCTCCGCTTTTGCATACTGTGCGGTTTGTATCATGTGTTCGATTTTCTGTGTCTCTATATCAATTTTCCCACCGCAACCTTTACATCGCAGCTGGGAAATTCCTTTTTTAACTAACTTGCCACCGTTGCGCTTTAACGTGCTTCCGCAAGATCCGCACCTTAGTTTTTCCCAAGGTATTATGTCCGCTGTACAGGTCTTTGAAACTTGCTTGCTACCCAGTATTTCCGTCGCTTTTGCAAATACACTCTCGTCTATAATTGGCGGGTGCTTTTTGTCACCGATATACCTGTCACTCTGAAGCAAGCGTGCCACGTTGTTTTTGTTCCATTCCTTTTTTACGGGGCTATAAGGTATGGATTTCTTGTTTAGGTGTTCTGTGATGTCTTTATATGATTCTCCCGAGAGGTACATCTCAAATATCTTTTTCACAACTTTTGCCTCGTCATTTGCTATGACAACCTTGCCCATTTCAACCTTGTATCCGTATGCTGTCCCTCTGTTTTTCATCTCACCTTGCCACATATGCTCTCGGTAAACTCCACACCGCCTTTAAGCCTTATGCGTATCCTTTCACTTGATTCCACTACAATTCTCTCTACAACTTCTTCAAATAATTCTTCCTCAAACTGGGTTATATCCGTGTTTTCAAGAATCTCAGTCAACAGCTTGATATTGCCAATGCTGTCATCTTCTTCAAAGTTTAACACCTGTCTGCGCTTCGCCTTTACATCTCGCAGCTTCGCACTCACCTCTGCCGACTTATCACGGTAAGTCTCGGCATCCAGTATGCCCTGTGTGTTTAGGCGGAGCAGAGTTCTGTGTTGTCCCATTAGTGTGGCAATCTCCTCCGAGAACTGCGCCATCTGTGGATTGTTTCTCATCACGCTGGCCTCCAGTTCTTTAAGTTCCGCAAGTATGGGTGTTAATATATAATCACCGTGGGCTTTTAATTTGCCCCACATCTTCATAAATGCGGATTTTAGTTCACTTTCCGGCACTCGTGGCATTTCACACAAGCGCTTATCAGCATCGTGTTTTAGGCATCCCCAACTTACATAGCCGCTCTTATTCATACGTCTGCCAAAGGAGCTACCGCAATCGGCACACTTTATTTTTTTAGTAAATGAGTATTTAGCATAACCTCCGTACTCATACGCTATCCTGCTCTTTATAAACTCCTGTGTTTTTTCAAAAACCTCTTTTGATATTATTGCAGGGTGCGAGTTTTCCGTATAGTACATATCAAGCTCCCCGGTGTTTTTCTTTTTTACCGCCGGAAGCGTCCATGTCATATACGTCTTTCCTGTAAGGGAATTGCCTATGTATTTTTCATTGGTTAATATATAGCTGATGGAGGTGTGGCTTTTTATTAAGTTTCCCTCGGATGAGAGTATGCCTCTTTTCTTAAGTGATTTTGCAATGTCGTGCATATTCATACCGGATAGATAACTGTCAAATATCCATCTTACAATCTCTGCTTCTTCCTCGCAAATCTCGAGGTTCTTTCCGTTT
Source organism: uncultured Azospirillaceae bacterium (assembly GCA_964370255.1). GTDB lineage: Bacteria > Pseudomonadota > Alphaproteobacteria > RF32 > CAG-239 > JAWXUC01. The sequence continues at coordinate 891 of CAYJIO010000131.1, read as the reverse complement.
ACAAGCCTGTACCCAAGGGGCGCATTGCAGGTTATAAACTCACCGCTCTCCATGCGTTTTTGGTAGCTCCATCGCTGATTTTTGGATATTGAACCGGATTCTTCTTGGGCAAGGGAGCCTGCAACCGTGAGCATAAACTCCGATGTGAAATCCTCCGTGTCTATATGCTCTTTTTCAAACTTTACAGTCACTCCTATGCTTTTAAGCTCTCTTATAGCTTCAAAACAGTCCTTTGTGTTCCTCGCAAATCTCGATACCGACTTCACAAGGATTTTGTCTATCTTTCCCATTCTACAGTCTCGCATCATCCTTGCAAACTCGTCTCGGTTTTTAAGAGACGTGCCGCTTATTCCCTCATCTGCATATATGTCCACCAGTTCGTAATTTGGGGCGCTATGTATGAGGTGGGTGTAGTGCTTAATCTGTGAGGCATATGATGAGAGTTGATCCTCGCTATCGGAGCTTACTCTGCAATATGCCGCCACCCGTTTAGTGTCGCTATCCAGTTTAAACGGGTCTATTACTCTAACTGTCTTTTTCATGCGAACCTCCTTTCTCAGCACAAAACAATACCACAATTTTCCCAACATAGCTATCCCCATTTCACGAACAGATTTTAGTTATTTTCTGGGAATAAAGGGAGTATATTGGCGTATTATTATGCCGTGCAGTTTATCAAATTCTTCTTTGCTAATGCGCCCTAAATCCATAAGTTTGCTGTACATATCATATGCGATGCTGTATTTTATCTCGTTTTGTACATTTATCATGACAACACCTCCGTATAGAACTCCCCAACCGCATTCATGCAATGTGTCACGGGCATTTTGGGAAGCGCAGACAATACCGCATGATGGTATTTCTCTTTAGCCCGTGGGTCAAGTATCGCAA
>CAYJIO010000130.1:0-3075 GCA_964370255.1 uncultured Azospirillaceae bacterium | reverse complement strand
AACCGCCGTGGGTTAGTAGCTCACCGTGGGTTCAAATCCTACCTCTTCCGTTTTGTCAGTTTATACTTATACAGCTTAGTTATACGAAACTGTATAAGCAGAGCTTTTAAAAACGTATACCATAAGTTTTCAGCTAATTCATATGATGTACAGCTCTGCAAAAGTTTTGCCCCTTCTAAACAGAGGGGTACTTTTTTATCTAAAAGTCACACCAAAATTTGCGGTGCGTCATGCAAGTGATCGCAACCGCCAAAAACTACTCAATACCTTTACGTCATGAACTATTAATCGAAACAGATTATAACTATGAAGAAGCGATTATTCTCAATCAACTTCTATATTCTCATAATAACGCTCCGCATAGACGTCTTAATATCTATGACATCAAAAATGTATGTTGTTTTTCTAAGAGTATAAAAACGCTTAGAAAAATAATGGATAGGCTTGTCGAAAAAGGGCTTGTCACTAAGCGTGGCAATTCTTTATACAACACTTATATCTTTGAAATAAATCAAGAATACTTTATAGAAAGCAATGAACTAGTTAGCCTTATTGAAACAAAAGATTTACAGTATGGCGACTATTATTATGCAGCACTCACAAACTATTTTAGGCAACAGCTACATCAAAATAATAGCGAACTTGAAATATCAGCACAGCAACTAAAAAATACGTTAAGAATGGACGGAAAATGCGTTTCATCTGTTCGCAATCGCCTTGAACAGCTAGAACGTAACAAGGTGATTAAACGCAAGCTAAATGGTAGAATTTATTCATATGAGCTATATAGTGAAACACTACTCAACAGAACGCCTGAAGAACTCCAACAACAAGCAAACGACCTCGACACGTTATTGTTTAAACATTGTGAGCGATTCAATTATCGCAACTCTGCTAGCAACCATATAGTTTTTTCTCGTATGATTGACGAGGGATACTCTTATGATGATTTACGCCGTATAATTGCATATTTAGGGCATGCAGGCGAAAAAGTACGCAGATACTATGTATCTGCTTCAAATATACGTAACTCGTATGTGAAACTGCTTGAACAGTCCTCAACTATTTCAAGATATAAAGCAAATATGTATCTTGAAAAACTGATTAAAAATCAGTTGCCAAGGGTTACGAAAACTCCAAGCATCATATCTGATAACCAAGTATGGCAAGAATCAGCAGACTTTTTACAAAAGTATGAAGGCGTGCTAGTCAACAAGTATATGGAGTTATCAAACGCTAAGCGTATAATGATGGAATATGATGAGTTTTTTAATACCGTATTGCTTGCAGTATTTACTAACGCTAAAAAAAGACAAGTTAGTCCTTTCACCTTAGGTAATTCATATCTAAATAAGTTAATTATGTGTAGGCTAGCTAATTCTCATATCGGGCAAGCATCTGCTTATGACCTTGATATTGAAAATGAAGAAAGCCACTCTAGTGTTGCTATACCAGATGATATTGATGTTCCAGCCAGCCTTGTAGACATTAAAAATATACCTGTAGAGTTATCGCATATAGACGTTAAAGATTTTCAATTATTTATCGACTACTACATGAAAAGTGTTAAAGGCAATCGTTCACAACAAACAATAGCGGACGAATATGGCTACTCTGTAGGCAAGGTTAATAATATTTTAAAATATATCAAATCGGAAATTAAGACTCATCTAGGCGTAGACTTCTTTAATATCAGTAGTGACCCGCCACCAAGTAGGTAAATCTTTCAACACAAAAATCTAGCCAAACTAACCTTGACAATATCAGTCTGTCTTATCTCAATATATCACACAATAACGCATTTACGGCATATACTGCGGATTTCATTTGCTAATATGAACATTGTTCGTGTTATGCCTGTCATTTTAGTATTGCAAAATACACATCAATCATTGCAAAGTTCTACAATCAAAACTATTTATCAACTCAATGCACAACTTTGGGAAAACTGTAACTAAGAAAGTGCAAACAATTCTCAAAAATCAGCAATCTATCATCAAAAAACGTACTCTATATAGTTATTATTAAGAATAAGGTATAAATACAATCTATTTTATTATTAACCACAAAAGAAAATATATATTATTACGTATTTGTTGTGTTGATAAGGTGATAACATGAATGTTATTTAGGCTTATCAATACAAAATGACCTATTTGCTCACTTAACATAAAAGTGAAAATACCGCCTGTATTATGAACAGGTGGATCAATGCAAAATAAAACTATCACTAAAATAATAAATGAAATATGTGACTACTACAGCAACATGGATAAAGATGTTGTGCTAGATATTTTATGTTCTTCGTTGTCAGAAGTATTATCTTCAAATTATGGTTATAAGGTAATAGCTGGTCTAGATGATGACGATAATCTATCTATTAATAGTTACAGGCTTGTCAACGGTATATTGTATGAAAGTGCTTTATCGCTAACACATATCAAGAAAAAACACATCGCTAATGTAAAATCAATTTTTCAATACAAGCTAGATTACCATGCAGCAAATGAATTTAAGCTAGATAACGCTTTTGGTGCACTTAACGTCGTACAAGGTAGAGTTTTATCATTTAATGAAAAAGTAAACGCTTATACAGTCGAGATAGTTGAGAAAAACGTATTAGGATACTGTAAAGTTCAAGATACGCCTACAAAAGAACGTGCTAATTTTATTCATAGAGAGTGTTACTTTTACACGAAATATATTGATTTTGATATGATAGATGACAAAATTCGTCCAATTATCCATTTAAGCAGAACAGCAAAAAAGTTTACATCAGCTCTTTTTAAGCACTTTTGTATCAATAAAAATATAAAAATTACTACACATAGTCGCCATGTTGGCAAAGTATCTGTTGTGTCATGCAATATCCCAATCAAAAAAACTATAATCAAGAAAGTATCTGATGAGCTGGGTGGAGAAAGGCTCACTTTCATACGCTATAAAGGCGGTGCATCATGAGTGAAGTGATACTTGGACGTGGTTATTTGATAGACAAAGTCCGTAGAGGCAGAGCTAAGAAGATTATTATCCCTGCAAAAGATAGAATGCGTCATATGTGGGTGTTTGGCACAA
>CAYJIO010000129.1:0-3104 GCA_964370255.1 uncultured Azospirillaceae bacterium | reverse complement strand
TCATCTTTTGCACTTGTTTGCAAAGTTTCAATAAACCCAGATATAACAGAAAGAGGCGTGCGCAACTCATGAGATGCATTTGCAACAAAGTCTGCTTGCATTTGCTCCAGGCGATCTACTTTTGACAAATCATACAAAGACACAACACAAACAGCCATATTAGTTGACACCCAAGGCAATCTTTTAATATGGGCATAAAGTTTTTGCTCATCCAAACCTTTTACAAAAAAAGCCAAATTTTTTGAATCAGATTTTCCGCCCAAGACGTCTGAGACTGCTTTTATAAAAGGATGAGAATCAAAAACACTATCAATACTTTTTTCTAATATCTCATCGCCAAGCAAAGCTTCTGCACTTGTGTTTGCACCAATAATAACACCTTTTTTATCAAGCATTAATATAGGGTCAGGAAGACTGTCTAAGACAGCCGCATCAGAAATTGTTTTTGCCTCCAAGTCGCTTGCCTTTTGCGCCCAAAACTTATGCATATAATTAACCGCTTCTGCAATGTTCTTTGACTCATCGTCATTCAAATTAAGCTTGGCTTCATCAACTATCTCACCTTTAGACAATGAAGATATATATTTTCTTAACTTTTGCATTTCAATTGATGTGGGCAGCATTAAAAACAAATTAAAAAAGAGAACAATCGCATAAGAAAAAATTGCTACAATTGGTTTTACCATTGCAAAAGCCACCAAAAAAAGCAGCACCAAAGCAGTAGGCAAAGACATAAACAAAACTCTTTCTACAAGCTTTGCGTTCTTTTCAATTTGCATAATCTTTCTATTTTTAAAAAACATTTGTTGCCTTTTTTTATAAGATATATATTATATAACCAATAAACTATAACTCATAAGAGGTTAAAAAAATATAAATGAGTGATGATAAGAATATAACACCAATGATGGCTCAATACATAAAAATAAAAGAAGCAAACAAGGACTATCTTTTATTTTATCGCATGGGCGACTTTTATGAAATGTTTTTTGAAGACGCTATTAACGCAGCATCTGCCTTAGACATTGCCCTAACCAAAAGAGGCAAACACAATGGCGATGATATCCCCATGTGTGGAGTGCCCTTTCACTCATATGAGATATATTTATCAAGGCTTATAAAAAAAGGCTTTAGAGTTGCTATATGTGAGCAAACAGAAACCCCTCAAGAAGCAAAAAAAAGAGGCTATAAGGCCGTTGTAAACAGAGAGGTTGTCCGCCTTGTAACTCCGGGGACATTAACAGAAGATAATTTGTTAGAAAACAACTCAAACAATTATATCTTAAGCATTTTTAAGCATCGCTCAGAAATTGGCTTTGCTTGGATAGACATTTCAACCGGAGACTTTTTCTTAAACACCGTTGCAAACTCTATTAATGAAAAAGAAACCCTATCAACAAACATAGCAAGAATAAATCCAGCAGAAATAATAATCTCAGATGAAATGATAGCCCATAACAATAATATGGAGCTCTTTGCCCCAATAAAAGAAAAACTGGTTGTTTTGCCATTGGCAAGGTTTTCATACAATAATGCAAAAGATATTTTGCAAAAATGTTTCAACGTTGCAAGCTTGGATAGTTTTGGCGCATTTAATACAGCAGAAATATCAGCAGCAGGCGTTATCATAGACTATCTAAAAACCACCCAAAAAGATAACAGCTTTATATTACAAAACCCAATAAAAGTAGTTAATCAAGATTTTATAGAAATTGACGCCACCACAAAAAAAAGCCTAGAGCTTACAGAAACAACAGAAGGCAACCGCAAAGGAAGCTTATTAAGCGTTATGGACTGCACAAAAACTTCTGCAGGCTCAAGGCTCTTAAAAACATGGCTAAACTTTCCGCTTTATAATTTAGATAAAATAAACAAAAGATTATCTCAAGTAGAATTCTTTAAAGAAAACCACATTATGACCAAAGACCTGCAAGACTTGCTTAAGAACTTGCCAGATATTTTGCGCGCAACCACAAGACTTTCTCTTAATAGAGGGGGTCCAAGAGATTTATTAAACATTGCAAAAACCTTAACAAACGTACCAAAAATAAAAAACCTCTTAAACCAAAGCATGACACAAATAAGCACAGAGGTATTAGAGCTTGTTGAAAGCCTTGGACTTGACAATGGTCTTGCAACAAAAATTAATAACACCTTAAAAGATGAAGTGCCAATGCTTGCAAGAGATGGCGGATTCGTCAAAGCAGGTTTCTTCGCTCCACTAGACGAGTTATACGCCATAAAAACAAATGCTCATAACATCTTAATGAAATATCAAGAAAAATATGCAACACAAACAGAGATATCAAACCTTAAAATAAAGTTTAATAACGTTATCGGATACTTTATAGAAGTGCCTGCCAAGTTTGGCTCACAAATGTTAGAGAACAAAGAGTTCATCCATCGCCAATCTGTCCTTAACGCAGCAAGATTTACAACCGTTGAGCTAACAGAGCTAGAAAATAATATCAGAGGCGCCGCAGATAAAATTCTGGCACAAGAGTTAGAGATATATAATAATTTGGTCATAGAGGTTTTAAGACAAATAAAAGACTTGGCAAAAATAGCAAACACACTAGCTCATATAGACGTTGTTTCTTCACTTGGAATTTTAGCAATAAAAAACAATTATGCAAAACCCATTTTAGATAACAGCTTAGACTTTTTTGTTACAGGTGGCAGGCACCCTGTGGTTGAAGGTGCGATTATGCAAAACAACTTTATCAAAAATGATTGCACCTTAAGCCAAGACAAAAGCTCTCTTTGGCTTTTAACTGGCCCCAATATGGCTGGTAAATCAACCTTTTTAAGACAAAACGCAATCATTGCCATAATGGCTCAAATTGGCTCTTATGTGCCAGCAGACAGTGCCAAAATTGGTCTTATAAACAAAATATTTTCAAGAGTTGGCGCATCAGATGAGTTATTAAAAGGACGTTCAACCTTTATGGTAGAGATGATAGAAACAGCAAGTATCTTAAACCAAGCAGATGAGCGTTCTTTTGTAATCTTAGATGAAATCGGCAGAGGCACCGCAACCTTTGACGGACTTTCTATTGCATGGGCAGTTGTTGAGCATTTAGTTAACAAAAACAAATCAAGAG
>CAYJIO010000128.1:0-3169 GCA_964370255.1 uncultured Azospirillaceae bacterium | reverse complement strand
ACCGTAACTAGCTTTTCTTTTAGGTCTTTTCTTTCAACCACGATGTCTACCATTCCGTGCTCTTTTAAGTATTCTGCTCGCTGGAAACCTTGAGGAAGTTTTTCTCTGATGGTTTGCTCTATTACCCTTGCGCCAGCAAAGCCAATAACCGCGCCTTTTTCTGCTATATTAACGTCTCCTAGCATTGCAAAAGATGCTGACACGCCACCTGTTGTTGGGTCTGTTAAAACAGAGATAAATGGCAATGAGCGCTCTTTTAACATATTAACTGCTGCTGTGGTTCTTGCCATTTGCATCAAAGATAAAATGCCTTCTTGCATTCTGGCACCACCAGATGCTGAGATTGTTATAAATGGAGTTTTGTTTTCAAGCGCAAATGTTGCACCACTAACAATGCCCTCTCCAACGGCTGTGCCCATTGAACCACCCATAAAAGCAAAGTCAAAAGCTGCGATTACTGTTTTTATGCCGCCGACATTACCTACGGCAACTCTTATGGCGTCATTTTGACCTGTTTTTTTGCGGTATGTTTTAAGCCTTTCTGAATACTTTTTAGAATCCTTAAATTTAAGGGGGTCTTCAAGCAAGCCTTTTAGCTCAAGCTCTTGATATTCGTCATCAAATAATAGCGAAAATCTTTTATCTATATATAACTTTAAGTGGTGTCCACAATTTGTGCAGACATATGCGGTTTTTTTCATCTCGCGAGAGAAAAGCATTTGTCCACATTGTGGGCATTTGTTCCATAAATTATCATCAATATCTTTTGCGTTGCCAACAGATGTTACTTTTGGGCGCACAAAATCAGTCAACCAGTTCATTTTTTTTACTCTTTTTATTAAATATGTTTTGAATTTTTTGTGAAAAGCTTGGTTTGAAATTAATTGAATTTTCAACCTCTTTGAAGTCTTGCAAGTCTGATTGCAAATTCTCCATCTCTTTTGTTAATTTGTCTTGGGCTTTTGAAAGTTTTTTGTTATTCTTTTTGTGTGATCTAAGCTCTTTTCTGAGTGGCGAATATGACAACCACGCAAAAAATTGGCCTAAGATAAAACCAAAGAAAAGCAATATTATTATAACAACACTTAAGGAAACCTCTATCTCAAAGCTAAGTGGCCACAAACTAAATGTTGCCAAGTCATTGTTTACAAATGCAAATACTAATATTATTAAAAGTATTGGAAGTCCTATAAGTGTTTTTAAAAAAGCCATCATTAACCTCTTTTTATTTTGAATTTAGTGAGCCAAATAAACCCTTGCCACACTTAAAATATGGAACGCGTTTTGCTGCAACGTTAACACTTTTGCCTGTTCTTGGGTTTTTTGCAACTCTTGCGCTTCTTTCTTTGGTTGAGAATGTGCCAAAGCCTCTAAACTCTACCCTGTCTCCTTCTGCAAGAGCTTTTGTAATAGAGCCCAAAACTACAGAAACGATTTTTTCTGCGTCTTTTAATAAAAGATGCGGATTTTTTTGTGCAATTTCATTTATTAAGTCAGATTTTTTCAATTTATATGTCCTTTCATATTATTTTTGTTATAACACAGTTTTTTTAAGAAATCAATTGAGTTTTTTCACCCAGTTGGATATTCTCTATTTTGTTAATTCTTTTGCCAATTTTTTCTGATGAGGTTTTAATATCTTTTATGTCATCGTTTGCTTGACTGAAGTGCCTTGAGAGGTTGTCTACCCTCTTGTCTAGCCTTATGATATCGTCTATTAATATGCTAACTTCTTTTTGGATTACGCCTGCTTGCTCACGCATTTGTGCGTCTTTTAAGATGGCTCTTATGGTGTTTAGAGTTGCCATTAATGTGGTTGGAGAAACAATCCAAACCTTGTTTTTGTATGATGTTTCAACAACGTCTATAAAATTTGCATGAAGCTCTGCGTATATTGACTCACTTGGCAGAAACATTAAGGCAGATTCTGCTGTTGTGCCAATGATAATATATTTTTCTGCAATGTCTTTTATATGCTTTATAACACTTGCCTTAAAAAAGCGTTCTGCCTCAAGTTTTTGTCTGTCATCTTGGGCGTTTCTTAGTGCATAATAACTCTCAAGCGGAAATTTTGCATCTATAATAATTGAGCCCGGAGGATTGGGTAATTTTAACAAGCAATCTGCTCTTTTGCCGTTTTCTAAACTTGCCTGAAATTCATAAGCGTTTGGCGGAAGAATCGAGGTTACTAAGTCGTTTAGCTGAATTTCTCCAAATGCACCTCTGGCTTGTTTATTTGAGAGCACTTCTTGCAGGCCAACCATTTGTTTTGAAAGAGTTGAGATGTTTTGTTGAGCTGCGTCTATTTTTGCCAATCTTTCTCTTAAATCTGTTAGGGTTTCAACCGTTTTGCTTTGGGTCGCGCCCTGAGATTCTGAAAACTGGGACAATCTGCCATATAACTCTGCCTGACCTTTAACAAGGTTTTCTATTGCAGGGTTGTTTTGTTTTTTTAAGAGCAAAACAATAACTGCAATCAAAAGGGCTATAATAACTATAAGCTCTATGCTCAAGCCAAGTTTCTCCCCATATTTAAGAATTTTTGGTTTCTTTCTTCTTTTAGCTCTTCTGGTTTTTTTGTAATTAAGTCTTGAAGGTGTTTTTCTATTGCATCGCCTACTTGTTTAATGGCCTCTTGTTTATTTCTGTGAGCGCCGCCTAATGGCTCTTTTATTATCTCGTCAATAATTTTTAATTCATACAAGTCTTGAGCAGTTAAGCGCAATGCTTCTGTTGCTTCTTTGACCTTGTCTGATGAGCGCCACAAGATAGATGCGCAACCTTCTGGCGATATTACAGAATATATTGAATTTTCTAACATTAAGACTCTGTTTGTTGTAGCAATTGCAATTGCGCCACCTGAGCCACCCTCGCCAATTATGCAAGAGATTGTTGGCACTTTTAGCTCCAAACATTTTGCAATTGAAGAGGCGATTGCCTCTGCCTGACCTCTGGCCTCTGCCTCAACCCCTGGGAATGCACCTGCGGTGTCTACAAAGCAGATAACTGGCATATTAAATCTTTCTGCCATTTCCATCAATCGTTGAGCTTTTCTGTATCCTTCTGGTTTTGCCATTCCAAAATTATAGCGTGTTCTGGTTTCTAGGTCATGGCCTTTTTCTTGCCCCAAAACAACAACTGACTTGCCTCTAAAACGGCCAATGCCAGA
>CAYJIO010000127.1:487-3198 GCA_964370255.1 uncultured Azospirillaceae bacterium | reverse complement strand
CATCGCTCCCCGACACGATAAACCCCTTTTTGTCCAGTATCTGCGCAAGTCCACTCATGGAACAACCGCCTATACCTATGAAATGAATTCGCTTGTAATCCCTTAAATTAATCATCGTTTTCCTTTCATGTGCGAGAATACCCCGCCAAAACTCATTACCTTTCATTATACAATACAAAGGGGTGCGTTTTCAACTTTTATTTTTGTCATTTGTGAATAATTTGTAAAGGTTGCAACATAAATTGTTGTGTGTTATAATATGACGAAAATTAAAGGAGGTGCAAAAATGCAAGAAAACAAATTGTACGAAGCTCTAAAAAAGATTAGAACGATAGGAATAGTGGTTTCAATTCTACTGATAATACTTGGAATAGTAATGTTTACAATGCCGCTGGCGGCTGCGCTTATCGTCTCTTACATCTTCATTATCAGCATCATTGTAAGCGGAGTGTTCAATTTATTGAAGTTTGTCAAAAGCCCCGATAAGGGGAAGAAAGTTTGGACGCTCATATTCGCACTGCTCAGCATTGGGCTTGGTGTGTACGTGTTCATCAACGACGTTGCGGGAGGACTTCGCGGTCAAGCACACGCTATATACGTAATGTGTATTGCGCTCGCTATAATGCTGCTTACTACGGGTTTTGGCAGAATCACAGCAGCATTTGCGCTAAAAAAAGAGGGCGGCAAAGGCTTTGGCTGGATGCTCACATCGGGCATACTCGACATACTCGTGGGAATGTTCTTCATCTCACACCCCTTCACGACCATCGCGACGTACGAATGGGTAATGGGCATATTTGTCATTATTTCGGGAATTACCCTGCTTATTGAGCTACTTTCCGACCCGCCCAAAAAAGAGGCAGGCAAGGCAGACGCCGCAAAATAATTTGTATTATGTTTCGCCCGCGCGTAAAAGCGGGCGAAACTCACTTTATTGCAATGAGTGAACATGAGGTACATATGTTAGAACAACTTACTTCAAAATATGCAATACGAAACGGACGAAAGCGCAAACGCGCTTTTTTAGAATACGCGCAAAATGAATTCGAAAAATTAGGCTACAATGCGGAGGTTCAAGCGGGCAGAACGATGGGAATATTGTGCGAAAACCTTGTGGTGGGAGACGTGTACAGCGCGTCAGTCATCGTGGGAGCACACTACGACACCCCAAAGACGATGCTTTTGCCCATAAGGATGTACTTAAACCGCGTAGGAGCGAGCATCTTTTTTCAATTGTTGCCAATTTTGCTCGTATTTGCCGTGACGTTCGGACTGGCGGTGACGTTTTCCCTTCCCGCGTGGGCTAATTTTCTTGTGGCGTATGTGCTAATATACCTGCTCATGCTATGCTTTAAAAACAAAAATAATGCAAATGACAATTCCTCGGGCGTAAGCGGTGTGTATGAGACGGCTAAAAATTTGCCCGAAGACATGAGAGGGCGCGTTGCATTCGTGCTGTTTGACAACGAAGAATGGGGAATGCTCGGTGCACTTGCCTTTGCCGCAAAATACGAGACTCGAACAAGATTTGTGTGCGTACTCGATTGTATCGGCGTGGGCGAACCTGCAGTCCTATATAAAAAGAAGGATGAAGTTCAGGCACACAAGCTCGCAGGACGCTATATGGAGACAATTGCTGAAAAAACCAATCTATTAATGTCCGACAACAAGGTTTTTACAAACGCTGTGCTGGTCAGTGCATATAAGAAGGACGGAATAGGCAGATATCTCGATAAAATTCACACGAATAAGGATACGGTTGCGGACAAGGAAAACATTTCCCGGGTCGCAACTATGTTGGTGGATTTTATCTCTGAATAAACTTATTGATAATTATTCTCAAAAAATATTAAATATTGCTATTGTTTAATTTCGGTAAATTATGCTATAATAATACTGCCGTGATTTTTTGTGCGTCGGATTCGGTACAAAACGGCTAAATATTATCGGAGGACTAAGAGAGTATGAAGGAAAAACAACCTATTAACATTGCTGAAAATATATATTGGGTAGGCGCGACCGACCCTGAACTTAGGCGCTTTGACGTCATCATGGAGACTGAATACGGCACGAGTTTTAACGCATATTTGCTAAAGGGTAGCGAAAAGACTGCGCTTATCGATTGTGTGAAAGATGGATTTTTGCAGGACAGCCTTGACCGCATCAGAAAAATTGTCGATTCCACCACGATAGATTATATAGTAGTGCAACATACCGAGCCAGACCACTCGGGATGCGTGGAAGCCATTTCCGCACAGGCGCCAAATGCAAAGATAGTGTGCACAAAGCCTGCTTCGCAATACCTGCCTCACATTGCAAATCGCGAACTGCCCATAATGACTGTGAAAGAAGGCGATGTGCTTGACCTTGGAGACATGAAATTGCGCTTTATTGTGGCACCCCTGCTCCATTGGCCGGACACCATGTTTACGTACGAAGAAAATTCGGGTTGCCTGTTTACCTGTGACGCATTTGGCTGTCACTATTCGTCCGAAACAATCCTCGAGAGCAAGACCGATCCGCAGTTTAAATCGGAGAGAAGGTATTATTATGACTGCATTGTGAGTCCTTTTGCTCCCTTTGTGCTAAAGGCTACCTCTCATTTAAAAGAGTTGAATTTGCCAAAAATATCAGCTATCCTTCCATCTCACGGACCGGTGCTTGACAAAGATCCCATGGAGGCGGTTGCGCTTTATGAACAGTGGGCAAGC
>CAYJIO010000127.1:0-477 GCA_964370255.1 uncultured Azospirillaceae bacterium | reverse complement strand
AAAAGGATACAGTGTTCATAGGTTATGTTTCCAGCTACGGCTATACGAAAAGATTGGCAGAAGAGCTGAAAAGCGAACTTGAAAGGTTGGGAAAAACAGTGGATATTGCCGATCTTGCCGAGATTTCTTCGCATGAAGCGACACAGCGGATAATGCACGCCGGCGCGCTTGCAATAGGTTCGCCCACCATCAATTCCGATGCTATTCCTCCCGTGCTAATGGCGCTTTCCCATGTTTCCGTGCCCGTAGTTCGCGGCAGAAAAGCCGTCGTTTTCGGATCTTACGGTTGGAGCGGAGAGGGCATAGGAGAGGCGGAACATCGTGTGACCCGTCTTGGATATAAGCTTGTGGGCACGATGAAGACGAGGTTTAACCCCGACGAAGCCGCGATAAAAGAAATCCGCGAATTGGCGGCGGCACTGGTTTAACGAGCCATAACGTTCAGCATTAGCAGATTAAGAAAAATAAAAACACGCC
>CAYJIO010000126.1:0-3214 GCA_964370255.1 uncultured Azospirillaceae bacterium | reverse complement strand
CTGTTGAATAACAACAAAAAATATGCGCATCATACTTTGCAATATCATCTCTTTTTGTTTGCGCAATTGTCTTAATATCAAATCTTTTAGCCAAATCTACATCTGCCATAATTATGCTCCCTCACTTGCAAAATGGTCTTTCCACTCTTTTATAATATCAACAACGTCTCTTGTCTCAAGTCTGCCATATGTTTTGCCATTAACCACAATAACAGGAGCCAAGCCACAACAACCCACACATCTAACAGATTGTAGGTGGAATAGTTTGTCTTCAGTAGAATTTCCCTCTTTGATACCAAGTTGTTTTTCAAACTCAACTAAAATTTTATCATTACCCTTAAGATAACAAGCTGTTCCTGTGCAAACAGATATCACTGCCTTGCCAGGGGCTTCTAATTTGAAGAAGTTATAGAATGTTAAAACCTCATAAATTCTAGCTAATGGCACGCCCATTTCCATACCAAGCTCAAGAGCATCTTCCCAAGGCACAAAGCCATTAATTTCTTGCAACTCGTGCAACGCCATAATTAAAGAGCCACGCTTTCTTTTCCATTTTTTGGCAACCATCACGGCCTGAGATTTTTCATCTGCCATCTTACCCTCCTTTACTACATTTACCTAATATGATATTATAAACATATTATATTTCAAGCAAAAAAGATTTATCAACAAAAAAACTGCAGAAACTAATGTTTCTGCAGTTTGTTTTTACAACTCCCACCTTTCCCAAAAAGGGGGCTTTTTAATTTTTTTGTGATAGCCAACTTCTTTTGCTTTGCCATACACAAATCGTCTACGACGTTCACAATTTTCTTGATGAAACCATGCATTCCAATCAATCAAACCATATTTTTTTCCTTTATAAAGAGCATCCCAATCTTCTGCCTCAACTAGCATTTTAGTATAACCTAATTTAGCTAAGTAATGGCCAGAGAAATATTCCATAACAACTTTCTCCCGCCCTGCTTCTATCAAGTGATCAATCAAAAGTTTAACCTCTTTTTCTAAACGCTCTTTAAGCAGCACCGGATACAAATTAGATATCGCAATCATCGCTCCATTATTTTTAATAATGATTTCAGCACCACCCTCAATAAAAAGTAAATAAGAAAAAAACTTTCTTTTTACCAGTGCATCAATTCTTTTATATTCAAATAAAAGGCATCTGTCTGCATTCTTATCAATCACTTCCCAAAGCTCTGGATGTGCATCTGCATTTCTTGCCAAAATATTATAGCGTCCTTTGTCAATAAGAATTTGCCATATTCCATGTCTTTCAAGAGCTGCATTACTTGCAAATTTTTCGCATCCACATTTTATCAAAAGCTCATCCCACTCATCTTCGTTATAAACTTTTTCTGATAAAACGGCGTATCGAATTTCGCTATAACAAGCTCTTTTAGAATACAAAAGTGCATCTTCAATCCAATTAAGGTTTCCGCTCCTAAGCAATCCATAAAAGATATTTACCGAAAAGCAAAGATTGTTTTTCTTAAATGCGCTTATCAAAGCATCTTTGTTACCACTTGCAATCCAATTAATCGCTAACTGATTAGATGCCAAAGCATCTATCTCCAATAATTCGTTCTTGTCCATAATAAATAATTTTTAGTTAATACTCATTTATTTATACTTTACTCAATATTTCATAAAAAGCAAGAAAAAATTTATCAGCCACAAGAAATTACCCACTATTTTATATTTTTTGTTTGACTTTTGTTCTTTCTTAAAATAACTTAAAAGCTACGGAGAATTTATTATGATTGCAAAATTAAAAGGGCTTGTTGACAGTGTGTTTGAAGACAACGCCATAATAGACGTTAATGGTGTTGGCTATCTTGCTTGGTGCTCATCAAAAACTTTGGCAAAATTAGAGCTTGGTCTTGCAACCACCTTGCATATTGAAACAGTTGTCAAAGAAGACAGCTTCACCTTATATGGCTTTATAGATGCACAAGAAAAAAATGCTTTTTCAATCATCACAAAAGTTCAAGGCGTTGGCCCAAAAGTTGGCTTGGCAATATTATCTGCGCTCAGCCCATCAGAAATTGCCAATGCCATAATGGCGCAAGACAAAGCAATGATTGGTCAAGCAAATGGCGTTGGCCCCAAATTAGCCGTCCGCATTTTAACCGAGCTTAAAGACAAAGCCCCACAATTTGGCTTTGGCGGGCTTGAGGCCTCAAGCTTTATAACCCCAAATCCTCAAACCATATCAGACCCAAGCGCAATGGAAGACGCAACCTCTGCTCTGGTTAATCTTGGCTACACAAAAATAGACGCATACAGAGCCGTAAACATTGCCCTAAAAGTTAATGAAAACGCAAATGTTGCAACCTTAATCAAATTAGCACTTAAAGAATTGGCAGGATAAAAATGGAAGAAAGAATAATAAGCCCAAACCAAATGCCAGAAGACATCAACGCACCAATAAACCTGCGCCCTCAAACATTATCAGACTTTGTTGGGCAAAGAGCAGTTTGTGACAACCTAAAAGTTTTTATAGACGCCGCAAAATCAAGAAGAGAGGCACTTGACCACGTTTTATTATTTGGCCCTCCAGGGCTTGGCAAAACAACACTTGCCTCAATTGTTGCAAAAGAACTTGGTGTCAACTTCAAACCAACATCAGCGCCTATGATTTCAAAATCTGGCGACTTGGCAGCAATATTAACCAACTTAGAAGCAAATGATGTTTTGTTTATAGATGAAATCCACAGATTAAACCCCGCAATTGAAGAAGTTTTATACTCAGCGATGGAAGATTTTCAACTAGACATAATCATTGGCGAAGGCCCTTCTGCAAGGTCTGTTAAAATTGAATTACAACCATTCACTCTTGTTGGCGCAACCACTCGCTCTGGCTTGTTATCAAACCCATTACGAGACAGATTTGGCATTCCTCTACGCTTAGACTTTTATGACGCAGATGACTTAAAAACAATTGTTATGCGCGGAGCCAGATTATTAAACCTGCCATTAGATGAACAGGGCGCTTTTGAAATTGCCAAGCGCTCACGTGGCACACCACGCGTGGCAGGAAGATTGCTCAGAAGAGTGCGTGACTTTGGCGCAAATCTTAATGTGGTGAGTAAGGATGTTTGCGATATGTCTTTGAAAAGACTCGACGTTGACAACTATGGACTAGATGCATTTGACAGACGTTATTTGCAATGCATCATCAACAATTATGGTGGTGGCCCAGTTGGTGCAG
>CAYJIO010000125.1:292-3248 GCA_964370255.1 uncultured Azospirillaceae bacterium | reverse complement strand
GCTTTTAATTTATTATTAAGTGGCGCATATCCAAGCCTAAATTTTTTGATAATATCATCACCAAAACCTCTGTCATAAAGATATTGCAGCGCCTGCTTTCCGTCATCTTGATATAGAGTTTTTTCAAAAAACTTAACGGCCAGCTCCATAACATCATATAAAGATTTTCTTTTCTCTAACGCTGCCTTATTTTCTGGCTTAAACTTTGGCATAGAAAGTCCTGCCAAATCAGCCAATTTTTCAACAGCTTCAATAAACCCAAGCCCGTTTTGTTCCACCTCAAAACGCACGATATCGCCATGTGCCCCACAACCAAAACAATGATAAAAGCCTTTTTGCTCATTAACCGTAAAAGAAGGTGTTTTTTCATTATGAAAAGGACAAAGCCCTGTCCACTCTCTGCCTTTTTTAGCAAGCTTAACCCTAGCCCCAACCACATCAACAATTGAGACCTTATCACGCAATTCATCCAAAAATTTATATAAATCAGACATAGGGATATCATACAGAGCTTTTTATTGATTACAAGTTTTTTTTATAACAAATTTTTTGGGTTTAATCCCTCAAGCTCTTTTATAACAAACTTGCCATCTTTTCTAATCAACTTGCCATCAAACCAGATTTCTCCACCGCCATATTCTGGGGTCTGAATTTGCACCAAATCCCAATGAATGCAAGACTTATTTGTATTGCAAGCATCATCATAAGAATTGCCAATTGCAAAATGCAAAGATCCAGCAATTTTCTCATCAAACAAAATATCTACCATTGCGTGATTTATATAAGGATTATGCCCCAAAGCAAACTCACCAATATAGCTTGCACCAGCATCAGATTTTATAATTTTTTGCAACTTGTCATTATTTGAATCAGATGTTGCTTTTATAATCTTTCCATCTCTAAATTCCAAATAAATATCAGAAAAAAAGCTCCCGCCCCAAGTTGTTTGTGTATTAAATTTGATATAACCATTAATAGACGTTTTAACAGGCGCCGTGAAAACCTCCCCATCTGGCAAATTATGATGCCCACAAGACTGCAAGACATTTATCCCTTTAATAGAAAACTCCAGATTTGTATTAGGGGCAATGATTTTAACTTTATCTGTTTTTTGCATCAGCTTCATCAAAGGAACTTGTGCTTTTTTCATCTTTTTATAATCTGCCAAACAAGCATTAAAATAAAAATCCTCAAACTGTTTTGTAGACATTTTTGACAAGCTTGCCATCGTATTATTTGGATAACGCATAACGCACCATTTTGTATGAGGAACTCTTACCTCATGATGAACTTTTTGCATATAAATGCTCTCATAAAGTTTAAGGCTTTTTTCAGACAAATCTGATAAGTCAAAAATATTATCAGACCCCCTAATTCCAATATATGCATCAACATTTTTCATAATATCGACATAAATTTGTGTATGATCCAACACTTGTTTCTCTGTTGCATTTGCAAAAAAAGACTTCTTAAGATTATCATCATTATAATAATAAACAGGCACACCACCAGCACTAACAACTTCTTTAATAACCTCTTCAAACAACGGGTTTACATCTTTGCCAATTGCCTCAATAAAAACTCTCTCACCTTTTTTAAGCTCTATTGAATGACTTACAATAAGTTTTGCCATTTGGCATATTCTATTATCTTTTTCCATTTTTCTCGCTCCAAAATATAAGGGCGAGCACTTCTGCTCGCCCAATAAATTAACACCAAATTTATATTATTTCGCTGCAGGTTTAGCTGGCTCAATTTTTTTGCCATTTGCATCAAATAATTCTAATTTTGCATCTTTATAT
Source organism: uncultured Azospirillaceae bacterium (assembly GCA_964370255.1). Lineage (GTDB taxonomy): Bacteria > Pseudomonadota > Alphaproteobacteria > RF32 > CAG-239 > JAWXUC01. The sequence goes on along the minus strand of CAYJIO010000125.1, from coordinate 1,446 downwards.
AAGCTCTGAAACTTCTCTGCAATCACTTTTTGCGTAAGCATTGCTTTTAATTGTGGAGCAACTTCTTTCTTTGACATTAATTTAGAATCTCTAACATCTTCTACCTTAATGATATGATAACCAAACTTAGATTTAACTGGTTTTTTAGAAACATCTCCTTTTTTCATAGAAAATGCTGCCTCACCAAATTCTGGCACCATCATTTGCTTTGTAAAATATCCCAAGTCAGCTGGTTCTTTTGAATACTCTTTTGCTAACACAACAAAATCATCTCCTTCATCAAGTCTTGCAATAACTTCTTCAGCAGTAGCTTGGCTATCAACTAAAATATGTTTTGCCTTAACTTCTTTTTGAGATTTAAAAGATTTTTTATATTCGTCATAAAGCTTATCAACTTCTTTATCCGTAATTTTAGGAGCCACAACTTTTTCTAAATAAATTTTTCTTGCAATTTCATCTTTTGCGGCTTCAATTTGTTGTTGATAAAGTTTATCTTTTTCGATTCCATTCTTTTTTGCATCTTGCAACAAAAGTGTTCCATTAACAAAAACCTCTAAAGCTTTTGGATAAAAATTTTCAAAAGATACTTGTCCTTTTACTTGCGGATTATTGTTATACGCTTCTTTAATTTCTTCAATAGTAACTGTTTTACCATTAATAACGGCTGCAGTTTTTGCACTTGCCAAAGATGTCGTAGCCAATAAAGCACAAGCTGTTAAACTTAAAAATTTATTCATGTTTTTTCTCCTTTATAAATATAATATATAATTTATTTTTTATAATACAACAACAAAATTTTACAATTATAACAACTATCAAAAAAAAACACTGCCAAGCTGTATTGCAACCAAAAGTGGGCAACTCAGCTTGGCAGTGTTATTAAAAGAACTATTAATTCAACCTCTTAATCTTATTAAGAGTCTTTTCTATCCAATTACGTGCTTTTAAAAGCAGCAATTGCACTTTAAGCTCTGCTTTCAAAAATACATAACTCCCAGTATATTCTTTAGATATAATACTTAATCTCTCATTAATAATAAAACTAAAGCGTTCATAACCGAGGTTCTTTCCATACTCCATAATATTTTCTATAGTTTCATGTCGAGCATACATAGTCCATGTTTTTTCTGTAATATAAACAAGATATGAGAGAT
>CAYJIO010000125.1:0-282 GCA_964370255.1 uncultured Azospirillaceae bacterium | reverse complement strand
TCCAACAATATAAATTACATCAAAATACGCATCGGAGTTATCAAGCCCAATTTCTAAAAACTTTTTCAAATAATAATGACAGATGTCTTTTTCCTCGGGCTTAACAAAAGATAAATTACATGCAATCGCGAAGACACACCTATCGTCTACTTTATATCCTAGATCAACAAGAGTATCAAGCAAGACCTTAGATTTCTCGTTTTTCAAAATATCTTGAACAAGAATAGGAATATAAATGTCAATAGCTTTCAAACATTTTGGGTCATTTAATAAAATAGGCCA
>CAYJIO010000124.1:0-3248 GCA_964370255.1 uncultured Azospirillaceae bacterium | reverse complement strand
GTGATTGGTTCTTTTTCTACAAACGCTTCAATTGAGATTTCTACTTCTTCTGTAAGTTCTGCAAGGTCTGTTCTTCTTTTTCCGATGGCTGTTTTTTTGCCAAATTGCTCTTTGACTAACTTAATTTCATTGGCAATGGCGCTCCAACGTTTACCTTCATCTGCTAATAATTCTTCTAATTGAGATTTTTCAGCGGACAAGTCATCAAACTCTTTTTTTATCTCAAATTCTTCAAGTTTGCGTAGTGAACGCAACTTCATATTAAGAATTGCTTCTGTTTGAACCTCTGATAATTCAAAGCGCTTCATTAATGTTGGTTTTGGCTCATCGTCTGTTCTTATGATATGAATAACCTCATCAAGGTTTAAGTATGCAATTAAATAACCAGATAAAATCTCAAGCCTATGGTTGATTTTGCCCAGGCGATAATTGATGCGACGTCGTAAAACAATCTCTCTGTGTTTTAAGAATTCTTTTAAAACCTCTATAATATTCATAACCCTAGGCACACCATCTGAATCTAAGACATTAAGATTCATAGAAAATCTTGATTCTAATTCTGTTTGTTTGAACAAATGTTCCATTAACATTGTTTCATCAACTGAGCGTGATTTTGGGGTTAAGACAACTCTGATGTCTTCTGCTGATTCATCTCTGATGTCATCTAATAAAGGCAGTTTTTTTTCAAACAATAAGTTTGCAACTTTTTCTATAAGTTTTGACTTTATTACTTGATATGGAATTTCTGTTATAACAATTTGATATTGGCCGTGGCTTAATTCTTCTTTGTGCCATTTTGCTCTTATTCTGAATGTGCCTTTGCCTGTTTTATAGGCATTTAAGATTGTCTCAAAAGAATCGATTATAATGCCACCAGTTGGAAAGTCTGGGGCTTTTACTTTTTTGACAACGCTTAAAAGTTCTGCTTCTGGTTTTTCTATTAACAATAAAAGAGCGTCACAAACTTCTGATAAATTGTGTGGCGGAATGTTTGTTGCCATGCCAACTGCAATACCAGATGAGCCATTGCACAACAAGTTTGGCACCATTGCAGGCATTACAACTGGTTCGTCTTCTTCTCCGTCATAGGTTTCTCTGAAGTCAACGCTGTCTTCTGAAAGGCCTTCCATTAGAGCAATTGCATATGCGGTTAATCTTGCCTCAGTATAACGCATTGCGGCAGCACTGTCGCCGTCAACGTTACCAAAGTTGCCTTGGCCTTCAACCAATGGATAGCGCACAGAAAAGTCTTGAGCCAGTCTTACCATTGCACCATAGACGGCACTGTCACCATGAGGGTGATATTTACCGATTACGTCACCAACAACTCTTGCACATTTCTTAAAGCCAGATTTGGGGTCTAACTTGAGTTGGCGCATTGCATACATAAGGCGTCTGTGCACAGGTTTTAGCCCGTCTCTGACATCTGGCAGAGAGCGCGAAACAATAGTTGACATTGCATAAGATAAATATCTTTTTGATAATTCTTCTGATAAGTCGACGTCTTTTATGTTGCTTAAATCACTCATGTGGCTATAAATATTTTATTTAATATAAATTGTCAATTGCTTTGTTGTTTGCTGTTGACTTGTTTTTGATATTGTTATAGTTTTTTTTGAAGGAGAAAAAAATGAAAATTGGATATCAGGGTAGAATTGGCGCATATTCTAATATTGCTGCTGAAAACATATTTAATAATGCAGAGTATATTGAGTTTGATACTTTTGAAGAGGCTATGAGCGCAGTTAAAACAAAAAAAATTGATTATGCGGTTATTCCTGTTGAAAACTCTAATGCAGGGAGGGTTTCTGATGTGCACTTTTTGTTGCCCAAAATGGGTGTTTTTATTGTTGGTGAATATTTTTTGAAAGTTGAGCATCAGCTTTGGGGGATTGCGGGCGCAAAGCTTAAGGATATTAAAGAGGCATATTCTCACCCTCAGGCCTTGGCGCAGAGTTCTTGCTTTTTGAAAAAACACAAAATAAAACCAATTGCTAGAATCGACACGGCAAAATCTTGTGAAGAAATTATTAAATATGGCAACAAGCACATTGCTGCAATTGCTTCTAAAAAAGCCGGAGAAGTTAATGATTTGGAATTATTGGCAAAAGATATCCACAACGCAAATAATAATACAACAAGATTTTTGGTTATGGCAAATAAACAAGAAACTCCAAAAATAAATAAAAAAGAAAAGTATATGAGCTCTTTTGTTTTTGCATTAAAAAATATTCCTGCAGCACTATACAAAGCGCTTGGTGGATTTGCAACAAATGGTGTTAATATAACAAAAATTGAGAGCTATTTGTTGAATGGAGAGTTTTATAGTGCTCAGTTTTATATAGAGGCAATGGGGCATGTTGATGACCAATCAATTAAAAACGCACTTGATGAGCTTGATTATTTTTCTGATAGTGTTCAATTTTTGGGATGTTATGTTGCAAATAAAGATAGATAACTATTTTTATTGACTTTTGTTAAAACTTTATATAATAATGGTTAAAATTTAATAGAAAAAGGAAAACCAAATGAAAATTACATATAACGAAAAACAAGTTGACGTTAGTGAAAAACTAAAACAACATTGTGATGGTGCTTTATCACAAACAGTTGAAAAATATTTTGCTTCTGCAATTGATGCTATTGTATCTTTTTCTAAAGAAGGTGAAGCTTTTGGTGCTGAGATTGTTGTGCATCCTGCAAAAGAAATGATCTTGAAAGGAAGTGGGCTTGGCGCTGATCCATATTCTGCGTTTGATGACGCGTTATCAAAAATGAATACTCGTCTTCGTCGTAATAAATCAAAATTAAGCGCTCATAAAGGCAAAGCAAGCTATGCAGAGATTGCAAATTTGGCTGTGTTTTCTTTTGACGAGTCTAGTCAAGAAGACCAAGAAATTGACGCAACTCCACTTACAATTGCAGAAACTGGTACCGTTGTTCCTACTTGCTCTGTTAGTGAAGCAATTATGCATATGGACCTTTCAAACGAAGATGCTTTGATGTTTAAGAATTCTGCTACAAACCAAATCAATATGGTATATCGCAGAAAAGATGGCAATATTGGTTGGGTTGAGCCAAAAGCTGCATAAATAAAAGTAGGGAAATAAAATGAAGCTTACAGATATTCTTGAGGAAAAATCGGTTATTACTAATATAAAACCTCAAAACAAAAGAGCGTTGTTAACAAATCTGGCATCTATTGCTGCAAAAGAAACAAATCTTGATGAAAGAGTTATTTTTGATGC
>CAYJIO010000123.1:0-3272 GCA_964370255.1 uncultured Azospirillaceae bacterium | reverse complement strand
AACAGAATTAGATTACAAAGACCAACAAAAACTTTTGCATTTGCTCAAGAGCTTTATAATCTTATAGATGCAAGCAGAGATCATATTTTACCATGGCTAGATTGGGCAATGCCAACGATAACAAAGACGCCAGAAGACAGCTTTGCTTTTCTTGCTGATGCAAACATTGCTTGGGATAATGGCGATAAATATGAATACTCAATTATAGAAAAAGCTTCAAACAAAATAGCAGGCTGCCTTGGTGTTATGAAAAGAGGCGCCACAGCCGATATGCATTTTGAAATTGGCTTTTGGCTAGGCAAGGATTTTGCTTCAAAAGGTTATATGCAAGAGGCAGTAAAATTGATAGAAGAAGAGTTTTTTGCCCTTGGCGTAAAACGCTTGGTAATTAGAAACGCTGTAGGCAATATAAAATCAAAAAACGTTGGTGAGCGCTTGGGCTATGAGTTTGAAGGCACACAAAAAGCCGGCGGATATTCAAAACATTTGGATAAATTCTTAGACATCAACGTTTATGCAAAAATAAGGAAGGAGGAATGATGATAAACGAGAAAAAAGCTGCAAATTACTTAATCTTTGCCTGCGCATTAAAACAGATGATGTTTACCTTGCCTGTTGTTATGCTCTTTTTTCAGCATAAGGGGGTTAGTATTGGTGACTTCTTTTTAATTCAAGGTTTGTTTGCATTTGCAGCTTTCTTTTTAGAAATTCCAACAGGATATATTGGAGACTTATTTTCAAGAAAAATAACATTAGTCGTTGGTTTTATAATCCACATAATAGGGCATTTGTTTTTTATTTATGGTTTTGGCTTTAACTGGCTTTTGGCAGGTGAGCTTTGCTTTGCCATCTCTCTTGCCCTATATTCAGGAACCGCAGAGGCATATTTATATGATTTACTAAAAAAAGAAAACAAACAAAGAAAGTTTCATAAAAAAATTGCAAGCCTTTCTGTTTATACAAGCTTTGCTAGTTTGCTTGCTGTTTTAAGCGGTGGCGCAATTTATCAGTTTATCTCACCAGAGGCAACTGTTTGGTTTTCTGTTTTAACCAATGTCATAACGGTTGTTGTTATAGCAATGTTGCCTGATGTGCCAGAGGCCAGAAGAAGGGTCGCAAAAGAAAAAAGCAAACTGCAAGATATTGCAGATATCTCAAAATTTGCTATAAAACACCCACAAATAAAATGGCTGATTTTGTTTCCATCAATTTTTGGCGCACTTACTTTGATATTGTTTTGGGGTTTGCAACCAGCGATGATTGCAAGACAAATCCCAGTTTTTATGTTTAGTATAATAATTGGGGCAAATTTTGTCGTCAGAATGTTTTATGGCATTATTGGGCCAAAGCTCTTAGAAAAAAAGCAATTCTCAGGAGTAATCAAGCACTTATTTGCAATTATTGTAATTTCTTTAATCGGGGCAATTTTGTCACAATATCTGCCAAGTGGTGCTGTTTATTTTTGTTTGGGCTTAATGCTTTTTGGCTCTGCAGCAATAATATTGGTCAACATTGTTACCTCAACATTAATCAACCATAGAATTGCCTCTCAAGAAAGAGCAACAGTTTTATCCGTTCGCTCAATGGCTGGCAGGGTTTTCAATGGCATTGCAATGGTGAGCCTAAAGCCATTGCTGGACGGTATTGGGGTTGGTCAAACATTAATAATATCTGCAATATTATTAATTCCAATATTCTACATTGGGCAAAAACTAATAAAAATGAACCTATCAACACAAGAGGAGGAGTTATGATTATCAGAAAATTTGAAGAAAAAGACTTGAAGCAAGTTTTAGAGATATGTCGATTTATAAGAGATTATCACCGAGATATTTTGGGCGGATATTTCACCGAGCAAAACGACGAGTTTGAAAAACTTCCGTTCTTAGCGTCACTTGAGAATGATAATATCATAGCATTTGTTGCAGAAAAAAAAGATAGCATTGTTGGTCTTGTTTTGGCTGAGGACAAGGTTTCGCCTCATCTTCAATCAGAAAGAGTTGTAGCGGTTGAAAATCTGTGCGTGGTTGAGGCAGTGCAAAAGTCTGGCATTGGCAAAATGCTTATGGATGAGATATTTTGCTATTGCAAGAAACACTCAATAAAAGAGATAAAGCTTGGTGTTTTTAATGATAATAAAAAAGCCTATAATTTTTATGAAAAACTAGGCTTCAAACCATTAGAACAAAGAATGAGTTTGTATTTAGGAGAGACTTTATGAAAACATTAATTAAACCAAAAGCTTTACAAAAGGGTGATAAGGCTGCAACGGTTTCTTTATCTTGGGGAGGAGCAAACACTTTTAACGCACGCTATCTTCAAGGCAAAAAACAGTTTGAAGATGCGTTTGATGTAAAAATTATTGAAGCGCCAAATTCTCAAAAATCTGCTCAGGAATTATATGAAAACCCTCAAATGCGATTAGATGATTTGATGTGGGCTTTTAAAAATCAAGAAGTAAAAGCAATATTAACAAACATTGGTGGCGATGACACAATCAGACTTCTGCGATTAATGACAGAAGAGCATTTTGAAATTATTAAAAACAATCCTAAAATATTTTTAGGCATTAGTGACACAACAGTTAATCACTTGATGTGTTACAAGGCTGGCTTATCTTCTTTTTATAGTGGTTGCACAATGTTTGGCTATGCAGAAAACGGCGGCATTCCACAATATATGATAGATAACACAATCAAAACTCTTTTTGATAATTTACCTATTGGCATAATCCCAGAAAGCAAAGACTTTATTGTTGATAGAGCTGATTGGAGTGGAGAGCCATTAATAAGGGCAAGAGAAAAAGCCACAGGTTGGAGATATATTCAAGGAAGCAAAGTTGTAAAAGGGCGCTTAATTGGCGGTTGCACAGAAAGCTTAATGCAATGTGTTATTGGCACGCCATTGTTTCCTGCAATTGATGATTTTGATGGGGCTATTTTATTTTTAGAAAACTCAGAAGAGATGATTTCTGCAGATACTTTTACTTATATGTTAAGAAACCTTGGAGCATCTGGAATATTAGAAAAACTTAATGGAATATTGTTTGCTCGCCCCGGGGGAGAGTTCTTTGCAAATGAGAAAGAGCAACAAAAAGAATGGCTAGCAAAATATGAAGAATTTGATGTTGCATTAAAACAAGTTTGCAAAGAGTATGAATGTGAAGGCTTGGCAATAATAACCAATATGGATTTCGGCCACACAGTGCCAATGTTTATATTGCCTTATGGCGCAATGGCAGAGATAAACCCAATAGAAAAAACTTTTAGTAT
>CAYJIO010000122.1:0-3275 GCA_964370255.1 uncultured Azospirillaceae bacterium | reverse complement strand
TTCCACTCCCAGTCTTGACCAAACTCACAACCTTGGAATAATAGTTTTTTGCCAGGGTGTGTCCACATAAAGCCATAATAGGCTCTTAAGTTTGCAAATTTTTGCCACTCATCACCTGGCATTTTTGAAAGCATTGAGCCTTTGCCGTGAACAACTTCATCATGAGAAATTGGCAAAACAAAATTTTCGTTAAAAGCATATAAAAGTCCGAATGTTAACATACCGTGATGATGCTTTTTGTATATTGGGTCTTTTGAGATGTATCTTAGAGTATCATTCATCCAACCCATGTTCCATTTATAGCCAAACCCTAATCCGCCCATTGTGGTTGGTCTTGATACCATGGGCCAAGCAGTTGATTCTTCTGCTGTGGTCAAAGTGCCTTCTGTTTGAGAGTAACAAACTTCATTTAATTTTCTGATAAATGAAATTGCTTCAATATTTTCGTTGCCGCCATATACGTTTGGTATCCATTCACCATCTTCTCTTGAGTAGTCTAAATATAACATTGAGGCAACCGCGTCTACTCTAAGCCCATCTATATGAAATTCTTTTAGCCAAAATAATGCAGAGGCGCATAAAAAGTTTGAGACTTCTGTTCTGCCGTAGTTATAAATTTTTGTTCCCCAGTCTTTGTGTTCGCCTTTTCTTGGATCTGAGTGTTCATATAAACAAGTGCCGTCAAACTCTGCAAGACCTGTTTCATCTTTTGGGAAGTGCGCTGGCACCCAGTCCATTATAACACCGATGCCTGCTTGGTGCAATTTGTCTACTAAGTATCTGAACTCATCTGGGGTGCCAAATCTTGATGTTGGGGCAAACATTCCTAATACTTGATATCCCCAAGATCCATCAAATGGATATTCTGTTAATGGCAAGAACTCAACGTGTGTGAAACCCATGTATTTTACATAATCTACAAGGTCGTTTGATAAGTCTTTATATGTTAAATATTCGTATCCGTTTTTTCTTTTCCATGAGCCAAGGTGGACTTCATATATGCTCATAGGTTTGTCAAAAGAGTTTATTTCTTTTCTTTCTTGTATCCAGTGGCTGTCGTGCCATTGATATTTGTTTATGTCATAAACTACTGATGCTGTTTTTGGGCGTTGTTCAAACAAAAATCCGCATGGGTCTGATTTTGTTTTGATGTGATTGTCCCCAGTTTTTATCTCAAACTTATAGAGCTCATATTCTGAGATGTTTGGAATAAAAATATCCCACACACCACAAGATGGATGATTGCGCATTACATGAACTCTGCCGTCCCAACTATTAAAATTGCCAATAACACTAACGCGTTTTGCATTTGGTGCCCACACGGCAAAACTAACACCTTTGACGCCGTCAAATTCTATAATATGTGCGCCGAGTTTTTTATACATATCTAGGTGGTTGCCTTCTGATAATAAATATAAATCTATATCGCCAAAAATTGATTGGAATCTGTATGGGTCTTCTTGAACTAAGATGTGGCCATCTTCATATGTTATTTTGAACTTGTATGAAAAGTTTTCAACAGGACCTATGTTGATTTGATAAAAACCTCTATCGTCTAATTTTTTCATCTCACCCATTGAGCTATCATCTTTTAATAACAACTCAACCTTTGTTGTTCTTGGTAAATATGCTCTGATATACACATCTTTTGTGCCTTTGTTTTTGTGTATTCCTAATACAGAGAATGGGTTTGAGTGGTTGCCATCTATGATTGCATACATTTCTTCATTAGACAATAAATTTTCCATAATTTCATCCTTATTTTTATATGTTTATTTTAGATTAATTTATATATATAAATATGCAAGAAAATAATTTAAATAATACATCATTTTTTATATTTTTTTTATAATCATTTGATTGGCTATTGACTTATAAAAAATAAATTGTAAGTTATTAAATGTTAATCAAAATTTTTTATAAGAAATGGAGAGAATTATGAAAACATGTAATAACAAAATTGCAGAAGCAGCATACTACATTTGGGAAGCACAAGGAAAGCCTTATGGAATGGATGAAATTCATTGGGCAATGGCTTGTGAGCAACTTTCTAAATCTTGCGGCAAATCTTCTTCTAGTGCTAAGAAATCAGCGTCTAGAAAAGCTCCTGCTAAAAAAGCAGTTGCAAAGAAAATTGCAGCTCCAAAAGTTGCTGCAAAAGCATCTTCTATTAAAAAGAAATAATAGAAAAAAAAGACTAAAAGGAGCTCTGTTTTACAGAGCTTTTTTTTGTGCTAAAATTATGTATCCAAATATGTTTTTTTCACCCTCTGTTCTTATAAATTTTTCTTCTATAAAAAGGGGGGTAAATCCATTTAAAACTAAGAGTTTTTCTATGTATTTTTTTGAGTGTTTAAAACGCCCTGATGAATGCAAGAAAAAGTCTTTTTTGTTGTTGTTATTTTTGGTTATTGAAAAGGCAAAATAGCCATTGTTTTTTGTGTTTTTATATATGTTTTTTATAAGTATGCTTAAGTCGCCAAAATATGTTAGAACATCTGATGCAACAATGCAGTTATACGAGTCTTTGTTTATACTTAAAAAAACATTGATGTCAGACTCTATTAAGTGGTTGTATATGTGTTTTGATTGACAAACATCTAACATTTTTGATGAGATATCCACACCCACAAGATAATTTTTTTTGCAATGCTTTTTTATTATTTTTCCCATCAATCCTGTTCCGCATCCTATGTCTAAAATGCTTGCATTTTTTATGTTTGCTTTTTCTAGTAAAGACTTTATATGCATAGGGGCTTTATAGTTTAGGGATGATAATACATCATCAAAAGATGTTGAGAAGTTGTTAAAGATTTCTTTTATATATTCTGGGTTGGAATGGTTTGTTTTTTTGTTATTTAATAAAGAGTTTGAGAAGTGAGTGACGATTGGATTTTTTTTGTATTTGTCTTGCCATTTTTTTGCGGCAGCTTTATCTTTGCAGTTATATAATAAATATGCAAAGTTTATATGATGTGCGTTATCGTTAGGTGCGTATTGAAGAGAGAGGAAGCCAGCTGTTATGGCTTTTTTGTAATCTTTTGTTGCCTCATAGCTTTGTGATAGATGGTTTGCAAGCCAAGCATCTTTTATGTTGTTTTTTAATAGGCATTCATAATATGGAATCGCATTTTTATAATCTTGAATGGCAAAATAACTCTCGGCTAAGATAAAATATGTTAGCTTTGTTTTTATGCCATTGGCATAAAAAAGAGCTTTTTGATAATTCTTATTTTGAAAATGTTTTTTTGCTTTTTTTATATCACTCATATTCT
>CAYJIO010000121.1:0-3296 GCA_964370255.1 uncultured Azospirillaceae bacterium | reverse complement strand
CTTGTTTCATCTTTATTAATCTGCGCATTCAAAACCCACACAAGCCACACAATTGTTAAAAAGACCGGAATAGCAAAAAGCTTTTTTAACACAACCATCCACTTTCCAGATTTTGGCATAACTCTGTGCAAAAATTTTGGAAAAAAACCAATCAACGTAAATGGCAATGCATAGCCAAGGGCAAGGACTATAAAAACAGGATAATACAAATAATGGCTTTGCGTCATTGCATAACCAATCGCGCCACCCATAAAAGGTGCGGTGCATGGGCTAGCAATCAAAACCGCAAAAAAACCAGTTACAAAAGAGTCTATTTTTGCCTTATTAAAAGAGATTCTCCCAACTCTGCTTGCAAAAGGATTCTTCATGTTAATAATATCTAAAAACATCAAAAAGATAACAACAAAAATAACTATTAAAACCCCAACAAAAATTGGTGACTGTAGTTGGAAGCCCCAGCCAACTTCTTGCCCTGCGATTCTAAGAGCCATTAACACTGTTGCAATAATAACAAAAGAACAAACCACTCCAAGCAAATACAACAAACTCTCAATCTTTATATGAGAAGGCTTTTGCGAGCTCTGAATCAAAGATATCGCCTTAAGACTTAAAATCGGAAATATGCAAGGCATAAAGTTCAAAACAACTCCGCCCAAAAATGCAAGAGCCAATATATATAAATAACTATTATTTTGATAACCATTATATAAAACAATCTCTTCTGGCAAGCACTCATCATCCTTGCAGGCAAGCCAACTTATATGCGCAGAAAAGTTTTTTGGATTTTCTTTTGCCTCAAAAATGTATTGCGCACTTTTTTCATAACCATACTGCACAAAAACGTCATCAGAAAAAGTTTTAACATCACTCCACTTGTCAGACTTTTTTTCAACCCCGGCAACATCAACAACCGTAGGCAGACCAATATCGCCATGCGGATTCCCCAAAATATGCCAGCCATCTTTTATCTTAAAGTCAAAAACAATCTTGTCACCTTTTGTTTCATAAAAAACCTCAACAACATCAGATGCAAAAGCTTTGCCAGCAAAAAGCGCCAATAAAATTGCAAATAAAATCTTTCTCATTTATTTATAACAAACACATAATAAGAAGTTATAATTACAGAAAAAGCCTTCACCAAAGAAACGATTCCAAACAAAATAGCCAATGGCATAAACAGGCTTGGCATCACACACATCAATATTGTTGCAACAACCATCTCCCAAGATTGAAAAGTCCCCCCCAAATAAGCGGGCAGTTTTTTTTGAACATCTTTTTTATATGCAATTATGCCATAAGAAAGAACCGCCACCGTCGCTGCACAAAAACACGCAAGCAAAAACGCAGCTGCCAAAGAATTCTCAACAGGATTTGCAAGAGCAAAAGCAAACACAACCCCTGCATAAAAAATATAATCTAACGTGGCGTCTAAAAACACCCCAAACTCCGATTTAATAGATTGTCTTTTTGCAACTGAGCCATCAACAATATCAAAAAACCTATTAACTAAAACAAGCAGCAATCCATAAAAATAATTTTCCATCGCAATAAAATTAATCGCTATCAAGCCAACAATAAAGCCCAAAATACTAATAAAGTTTGCATTAACGTCCATCTTTACTAATTTCTTTGCGATATATTCTATCGCTCCATAAAAATTTTTATAAATTTTGTTGCCAAAATCTTTTATTTGCATTAAATTTTTTCTCATAATTCGTCTCCCTCATAAAGGCATTGTAATGAAATTAAAAATATTTTCAACATTAATAGTTATTTTTGCATCTTTTTATTTATATATAAACAAGCCGCAAAAAACTTATGAAGGCATGGTCTTTGGCACCTATTATAAAATAACTACCATCTCAAAAAAAGATGTGTCAAAAGAAATAGCAACCGTTTTTGATACAATAAACAAGCAAATGTCCATATTCAATCCCGATTCCAACATCTCAGCCTTTAATAACACAAACATCTCAAGCAATGCAGAGCTTATAGAAATATTGCGCGCCTCAAAACAAGTTTGGCAACAATCAAACGGTTATTTTGACCCAACAATAGGGACAATAATAGAGCTATGGGGCTTTGGCAAAAACAAACACTCAAAACCTCCTAGCAAAAAAGATATATCAAACACCATAAAGCATTGCGGCTTTGATAAAGTCATCATAAAAAAAGATTTGGCAACAAAAAATAGCTCAAACACAAAAATAAATCTCTCTGCTATCGCAAAAGGATATGCCGTAGATGCAGTTGCCACAGCCTTAGATAATGCTGGAATAAAAAACTATTTAGTTGACATTGGCGGAGAAATAAAAGCCAAAGGCACAAAAAAAAGCAGCCCTTGGAAAATAGGGCTAGCCAATCCCATAGATCCCAGCAAAAACTCTCAGGTTTTTGAGCTCTCAAACGTGGCGGTTGCAACATCTGGCAACTACCAAAATTTTTATATAGAAAATGGCAAAAAATATTCTCATACCATAAACCCAAAGACAGGATACCCAGCAAAAAACTCTATTGCCTCGGCAACAGTTTTTCATCAAAGTTGTATGATGGCAGATGCATACGCCACCGCAATAATGGCAATGGGCAAACAAAAAGGAGAGGCATTTGCCAAAAAACTTGGGCTAAAAGTTATATTGATTGAATACTAGAGCCTTACCCGTTTAGATAGACCTATTTTTGTTTTGATTAAGCTTTAATATATCTACAATTGCAAGCACAGATAAGAACTGCTCCAAAGTCTCATTAATATGTTTTCTGTCAAACGTAGACCTAAACAAAGATGAGGTCTCAAACAAATCACCCCTCATATCAATAGCAATAAACAACACATTATCAAAAAAAGAAAATTGCAACCTGCTTGACTTATACATTTCTTTAACCTTAAGCAATCTTTCCATAAAGGCAGTTGTCAATAAATATCTTGCCTCTACTTGATTGTCAGAATATATCTCCCACTCTTTTTCAAAAACAACATCCTCAAGCTTTATGTTTTCAAGCCCTCTGCAAGAATTTATTTTATTTAAAAAACCCTTGTCTTTTTTTCCTACAGTTTTGCACTCAAATTCCTTGTTCATAGAAAGCTCTATAAAAACTCCCTTAAAGATATTATAAGAGCGCCTGTCACCTTTTGCGTTATATGTCTCTCTAACAAGTTTTTCTTCAGAGATTGCAACGTTCACACCCTTATAAACGCCACTAAAATAATCATCAGGCTCTTTCTTATTATATTTGCCAAAAAGCATAGACTTCTCAATATCTTCATCAAGAACACCATGCCCAGAAAAAAAAGAAAA
>CAYJIO010000120.1:0-3356 GCA_964370255.1 uncultured Azospirillaceae bacterium | reverse complement strand
GACAATATGTCAATAGACTTTGGCTTTATAAAGTTTTCTCAATTAAAAGAGCTTCTAACCAATGATGACGAGAGTAAAAAAGCCCTAGAAGATTATATTACTCGCCATAAAGCAAAATTTAATAAATAAAAATATATATAGGAGACAATAGATGAAGAATAAATTGTTATTAGTATCAATAATATTAGTATCATGTTTTACAACATATTTTTTTGCAACGTATAACCCAAACAAAGAAAGTGTTGTCATTGTTTGGAGCAGCGCAGATGAAATGGTTGCAAAAAGAGTTGTGCTGCCATATGTAACAAACGCAAAGAAAAAAGGCTGGTTTGAAAATGTTACTTTGATGCTTTGGGGGCCATCTGCCAAACTAGTTGCGGAAAACAAAGAGTTGCAAGCTTTAATAAAAGAGGCACAAAACTCAGGTGTTTATACTGAGGCTTGTCTTGCTTGCACAGATGCCTACAACGTTACACCAACGATTAAAGGTCTTGGGTTTGATATGAAGTATATTGGCATTCCTTTAGCCACATACCTTAAGAGTGGATACAATGTCTTAACGTTTTAAGTAATGTCTGCCTAAGCAACTCAGCAATGTTTAAGCTCATTTATGACAGTGGAGAGTGAAGCGCAGAAATTGTATAACTTAAAAACACCTCATAATCTGAGGTGTTTTTTATTCTCTTGATTTTTATCAAATATTGCTTATATTATATTTATGAACATAAAAAACGCAACTTATGCAATATTAAGTGTAGTGTTAACGCTCTTATTTTGCAAACAATTTACCCAAATGGGCACCTCAACTTGGTATATAGACTTTAATAAGCCAGCAATTACACCCCCCAATTACGTGTTTCCGATAGCGTGGAACATTTTATATATTTTAATGGGCATAAGCTTTTATAAAATATTAAACGCACCAAAAAGAAACACTCAAGCAATAAAGCTTTATATTAGCCAGCTTGTTTTTCAGGTTTTATGGTGCTATGTCTTTTTTGCATCACAGCATTTTTTAGTAGGTTTGTTTATATTGCTTATCATAAACGTTCTTGCAATCAAAATGATATCAGAGTTCAAAAAAATTGCGCCAAGCACTTTTTATATGCTCTTGCCATACAATATATGGATATTTTTTGCATTTATCTTAAACCTATGTTTTATAATATAAAAAAAGCGGCATTCATTTGCCGCTTTAATTTTTATTGATCCAAAAAGCTTCTGAGCTTTCTTGAGCGAGAAGGGTGCTTTAATTTTCTTAATGCTTTTGCCTCAATTTGTCTGATACGCTCACGGGTTACATTAAATTGCTGCCCAACTTCTTCCAAAGTATGGTCTGTATTCATCCCAATTCCAAAACGCATTCTTAAAACGCGCTCCTCACGTGGAGTAAGAGATGATAATATTTTTGTGCAAGTATCTTTCAAGTTAACATGAATTGCACTGTCAAGAGGTTGCATTGCGTTTTCATCTGCAATAAAATCACCCAAAGAGCTATCGTCTTCATCACCAACTGGTGCTTCCAAAGACACAGGTTCTTTTGCAATTTTTAACACCTTGCGCACTTTCTCCAAAGGCATAGAAAGCCTTGCTGCCAACTCTTCTGGCACAGGCTCGCGCCCTGTTTCTGCAAGCATTTGTCTTGATGTTCTAACCAACTTGTTAATTGTCTCAATCATATGAACAGGGATTCTAATTGTTCTTGCCTGATCAGCAATTGAGCGCGTAATAGCCTGCCTAATCCACCACGTTGCATATGTTGAAAACTTATATCCACGACGATACTCAAACTTGTCAACAGCTTTCATCAAGCCAATGTTACCTTCTTGAATAAGGTCTAAGAATTGAAGCCCTCTATTAGTATATTTTTTTGCAATTGAAATAACCAATCTAAGGTTAGCTTCAATCATTTCTTTTTTTGCACGCTCAGCTTCTCTCTCACCTTTTTTGATTGTGTCAACCATTTTTCTATATTCAAAAATAGGCAGTCCACACTCTTGAGCCATTTGCGCAACAGACTCTCTGAGTTCTGCAATCTCAAGCCCATATTTTTCAACAAAATTTTTCCAGTTTTTATCTTTCTTTTTAGATATGTTTTCAATCCAGTTTGGATCTAACTCAGAGGTTTGATACACAGTTAAAAAGTCATCTCTTTTAATCTTGCAAGAAACCGCATATCTTAAAAGCTTTCCTTCCAAGCCCATAAGGCGTTTGTTTATTGAGTTAAGCTGTTCAACAAGTTGTTGAATCCTAGATGCGTTTAGGTGAATTGAGCTCATAAGTTCAACAAGCTCTTTTTTTATAGACATATATTTGTTTTCAACCGCTGATGTAATTTTTTTGCCGCTTAATATTGCATCAACCCTTTGTGACTGAATTTTTTTAAGATCGCCATAATAACTAGAAATGCTTGTTAAAATCTCTAGCACAGGCTCTCTTAAAGCCTCTTCCATAGCACTCATAGAAGCACTAACTCTGCCAGACGATCCTTCATCTTCGTCTTCTTCAAGGGACTCAGGGTTCTCTTCATCTTCTACATCGTCGTCTTCAACGTTTTCTTCTGGCCCTGCATTTTCAATTTCAATATCATCAGCCAAATCATCATCTATGTCATCAAGATTGTCGCCTTTTGATAGTGCTTCTGCAACTTTGTCAAAGTCCTCTGCCTCTTCCTCTTCATCAAAAGACAGCGCCTCTGGGTCATCGCCATACATCATTTCAAGATCAATAATTTCTCTTAGCTGCATGGTCTCTGCCAAAAGCTCGTCTCTCCACCCAGATATGGCTTTAAGCGTCATAGGGCTTTCGCACAGCCCATCAATCATCACAGTTTTACCTGCTTCAATACGTTTTGCAATTGCTATCTCACCATCTCTTGATAATAGCTCCACAGTTCCCATTTCTTTCAGATACATTCTAACAGGGTCATCAGATCTCCCCATTTCTTTTTCATCATAATTACCAGAATCATCTGCCTCTGTTTCTTGATTATTGGCGGCTTCTTCAGGGTCAAAACTATCAACCTCCGATTCTGCAATAATAGAAATACCCATATCAGATATAGAAGACATAATATCTTCAATAAACTCGCTCGACTCGCGTTCTGATGGCAAGGCTTTGTTTAGTTCTTCCATTGTAATATAGCCGTTGGCAGAGCCTTTTTCTATGAGTCTTTTAATTGCTGAGCCCAAAGAATCGAGTATTGGTGCATCAGAACTCGTTGCTTCTGAATAATCTTCTTTATTTATATCTGACATGGAAAACCCTTTTATGACTGTAAATTTAATTTATATATAGGATATTATACAAATTTGTCAAGAATATAATCCCAAATACTTAAAATTTATTTAATGCTT
>CAYJIO010000119.1:0-3365 GCA_964370255.1 uncultured Azospirillaceae bacterium | reverse complement strand
AATTGGTGGAGGTGCTGGGTACCGCCCCCAGGTCTGCCTATCCTATTTTATAACCCTTTTCGTGTTAGAGTTGGCAAGCCAACTAACCATAATATATGACAACTTAAAAAATAAATCAAGAGTTATTATCATCTTTTGCTAAAGGGGCGTCTTCTTCAACATATTCCCACTCATAGCCATCATCAAGACCATCTGTCTCTTCTTCTTCAACATATTCCCACTCATAGTCTTCATCTTCAGCTTTTTCAGAGCCTTCTTTTGCCTCTATTTCAGCATCGTCTTCTTCAACATATTCCCATTCATAGTCTTCATTTTCAGAACTTTCTGGGCTTTTTTCTTCAGGATTTTGGGCATTCTCTTTTGCAACAAAATCTTCATTATCTTCTTCAACATATTCCCATTCATAGCCATCATCAATGGTTTCTGTCTTTTTTTCTTCAGCATATATAGGCTCTGGTCCGTCTATTGCATCAACACTCTCGGCATTGGCTTCTTCTTCATTGCTTTCATCTAATGTGGAATTGTCATCAAAGATGTTTATTATGTCTTCGACAGCATCACCACCATCTTCTTCTTCACCAAATGAGATGTGAGGAGTGTCTTCTTTTTCAATATCGTCTTCATCTTGCTCAATGCTTGAAGGCGCATCCTCTTCAAAAATTGCCTCTTCATATACTTTGTTGTCAACTCCGTAGGGCTCATCATCAAAAAGATCGTCATCAAGAGAGGGTGGAGTGTTTGCCAAGAATGGAATGTCTTCTTCCTCCAAACTTTCAAGTTTTGATAGTTCTGCCGTTCCAACGCGTTTATACACATCTTCTTGAGCAAAATCTGGCTCAGCAAGCAAGTTCTCAGAATTGCTATTTTCCAAATCAGAATTGTCAAAATCATTTTCTGACTCTTTTATTTCATCATTAAAAATATCAAGATTGTTTATAATATCTTCATTGCTAATTTCTGCAACTATGTCATCAGATACTTCTGAGCTAAAATCTAAAAATTCTGCTGCTGGCTCAGATGATTCTATTGTTTTTTTATGTTCTACATTTTGAGCAATATCAATGATTATAGATTGGTCTGCGTTTTTTTCTTTATTTTTGTTTTTATTTTTATTTTTCTTCTTTTTCGGAGCTATAATCTCAAAATTTTGACTAACATCTTGTTGAGGGTTATTGTTATTGGCGATGTTAGGAGCTTTTTCAGGATATGCTCTAGACATTTCCAAAATTGTTTCTTTTAATATTTTTGACGATATTTCTTGGCTTTTCTCAAGGCTTGAAGATATAACAAGACCCAAGTCTTCAATCTGTTTTTTTGTAACTTGTTGCAAGACCTCAAGTTGCTCTTGCATAATTTCCTTAAGGTTGATGTTTGGTTGCATAACGTTAATATCTTCAGGATTCTCTGGATATTTTATAATCACTTCTTGTTTTGTGTGGCTTAGCATTTTTGCCATTTCAAGCTGAGCTTCTTTTATTGCTTTTGCCATTGTCTGAGCAAACCCTTTATCAGCAACCAAGGTTTGTGTGCTTGCATTGCTTGTGTTTGCAGAGCAAGTAACAACATTGCTATCTGGTGTTGCAAAGCTATTTGGAGCGCAGTTTTCAACGGCTTCAACGCTCATGCCTTTTTCTTGTGCAAGCTCATTAATATATTCAAGAAGCAACACCCCGCCAGGAATTGCTGCCAAAGATTGTTTTATGATTGTGGGCAACTCAAGCAATTCTTTAATAAATGCTTGTTGTTTTTCTTCTTCAAATATGTGCAATTGTCTATAGATATTAAAATATCTCTGTGCAGCTATAATTGGGTCTTCAATTACCTCTGACTTTTCAACACTTGTTGCTATTTTATTCATAAACATAATCTCCGTATATTTGCATACAATACTTTAATTATGTAAATTTTTTATTAATTTATTTTATTTTTTTTGATTATACACAGAGGCAAAATCAATAGGTGTTAGCATCAAAGGAGGAAGCCCCGCATCGCTCATAATCCCTGCAACAATAGCTCTAACAAACGGAAACAATTGTTGTGGAATTGCAATATTTAATATCTCTGGCAAAATTTCTTTCTTAACATCAATCATTGCAACGCAAGCATATTCAAGCTCAACATGAAAAAGTTTTTTTCCTTCAATATCGCCATCTATAGTAGTTTTTAAGACGATTTCATAAAACTTGTCTTCAAGATTTTTATGTTTTATAGAAAAATCCAAAGCTATTTTAGGCTGCCCCTTAACTTCCTTAAAGATTTGTGGAGCATGCGGAATTTCCAAAGAAAAATCTTTTATGTATTGAGAGTTTATCAAAAGTTGCGGTTGCATAATATTTATATCCTTTCTTTAATATTTGTCTTGATTATATAAAATAAATACACTATATATCAATTAAATCAAGTATTTTATAAGGAATTGTTTATGACTTCTCATTTAGATATTATTTTATTGCTTTTTGTTGTATTTTTTGTCTTTGGCAAGCTTAAAAGCGTTTTGGGTTCAAGCCCAGAGATGCAAGAGATTAAACTTGCCCAAAAAGATGCAAAAAAGCTTGCAAAAAAAATAATTACTGAACAAGAGGGCAAAGAAGATGTAAGTTTATCAGAGGTTGACAAATCACTATCAAGTATTGCAAATTTTAATAAAGATGCTTTTATAACAGCTGCAAAAAGAGTGTTTGAAATTGTTTTAGAATCATATGCAAATAATAAGCCATCTGCAATAAAGCCCTTAACAAACAAAGCTTTGTTTGAAAAATTTGAAGAAGCAATTAAACAAAAAGAAGCAAAAAAAGAAGAGACCTTTGCAGAGTTGATATCTTTTAAGAATGTTGAGATTATAGACGTAAAAATATTAAAGACCCTTGCAAAAGTTCAGGTTTCTTTTCAAACAGAGCAAATGAACATAACAAAAGATGAAGAGGGTAACATTATAAACGGTGATGAGCAATTTATCCAAACCATAGCAGATATCTGGACATTTGAAAAGCCACTAAATTCATCAACCCCAATTTGGTTGCTGTCATCTACAAAAAAATAACCTTAAGCTTTATCAAGTCACGAATCACAAATCGCAATTCACAATTTTATCCACAGACTCGCAAAAACCAAGAGAATGATTCAAGATTCTCCTTGCCAAGTATAAAAGAGTGTTATATAACCTTGAAGTAAAAAAATTTTTAACTCTAGGGCAATCAGCCCTAGCAATAACCTAGGAGAAAACAAAACCATGACAAAATGGGTATACACTTTCGGAAATGGCGCTGCTGAAGGCGACGCTTCTCAAAAAAATCTTCTTGGTGGTAAAGGTGCTAACTTAGCAGAAATGAACTTAGTTGGTCTTCCAGTGCCTCCAGGCTTTACAG
>CAYJIO010000118.1:0-3387 GCA_964370255.1 uncultured Azospirillaceae bacterium | reverse complement strand
TCTCTTCTTTGATAATGAGTATGCAACAACTTGTGCGCCACTTTTGAGGCAGGCTCTTTTATAAATTCATCATATAATTGTTTAATGCCTTCATTTTTATGAGAGAGTCTAACCGTTGCTTTTGCATCTTCATCAAACAAGCCTTTGGCACGTTTTGCCCTCACCTCATTTGTAACTCCGCGCAAGTAGCTTTGGTTTGCAAGTATCACTCTTGGTTGGCCACCACCAGCAACACAACCACCTCTGCAAGCCATAACCTCAACAAAATGATACGGCAGTTCTTCATTATTTGCTTTTGCATCTCTAATTTTTTGCAACACTTCTTCAACATTGCCTGTGCCGTGCGCAACAGCGATTCTTATTTTATTGCCCTTAATGTCTAGCTCAAGTTCTTTAACGCCATTTAGCCCTTCAATATCTTTGAAGTTAAGCTCATCTTTTAGATCTTCTCCTGTAACATAGAAATATGCAGTTCTTAGGGCCGCAGTCATCACACCACCCGTTGCACCAAATATTGTGCCGGCACCAGAATACTCGCCTAATGGACTGTCAGCCTCTTCATCTTGTAAAGACCTAAAGTTGATGCCAGATTGTTTTATCATTCTTGCAAATTCGCGTGTTGTCAAAGACACATCAACGTCTTGTTGCCCAGATGAGCTCATATCCTCACAGCGCATAATCTCCCATTTTTTTGCCGTACAAGGCATAATAGACACAACTCTGATTTTAGATGCGTCAACGCCTATTTTTTTTGCATAATATGTTTTTGCCAAAGCACCAACCATAGCTTGTGGAGATTTGCAAGTAGAAAAATAATCAATCATATCACCATGAAACTTCTCTAACATATCAACCCAAGCAGGACAGCAAGACGTAATTAAAGGCAGTTTTTCTGGCGCTTTTGTAAAGCGATGCACAAACTCAGAGGCTTCTTCAATAATTGTTAAGTCTGCACCAAAATTTGTATCAAAGACCTTATCAAAGCCAATTCTTCTAAGTGCCGCATATACTTTGCCAGTTAAGTTCTCGCCAATTTCATAACCAAATTCTTCACCAACAGAAACCCTAATCGCAGGCGCAATTTGCACAATCGTATATAGCTCTGGGTCATTAATCATTGCCCAAACTTTTGTTGTTTCATCATATTCTGTAATAGCCCCTGTTGGACAGTGTGCAGAACATTGCCCACATTTAATGCAAGGACTATTTGCCAAGTCAATTCCACCAGCAGGACAAACTTTTGAGCTCAGGCCTCTGTTCATATAAGAAAGCGCCCAAACATTTTGCTGAGATTGACAAACCTCAACGCATCTGCCACACAAAATGCATTTTGTGCTATCAAATACCAAAGCTTTCGTAGAATCATCAATTTTTGCTGGCTTTGTCAAGTTTTGCAATCTTGCAGACTTAACCCCATAAGAACTTGCCATATCTTGCAACTCGCAAGCGCCAGAGCGCATACAAGTCAAACAAGAGTTTGGGTGATTTGATAATATTAAGCTTAAAACTGTTTTTCTAACTTTAATTAATTCAGGATCAGATGTAACAACCACCATTCCCTCTTCACAAGGAGTTGAGCAAGCGCGCAAAATTCTTCCATTAACCTTAACAATACACATTCCGCACCCTGCAGATGGGTCAACATCAGGATGACGACAAAGCGTTGGAATATCTACTTGCACTGTTTTTGCAGCGTCCAAAATCGAGGTTCCGCTTTCTACTTTTACATCAAAGTTATCTATTTTTAACTTAACCATCTTATTTGCCCTCCGCTTTTTTTAATTTTGAGCTATACTCTTTTTCAAAATACTTTAATGTTGAAAGCACTGGGTTTGGCGCTGTTTGCCCCAACCCACATAAAGATGCTTTTTGCATTGCGGTTGCAACGTCTTTTAACATAGCAATATCATCTTCAGTTGCTCTACCTGCTTTAATTTTTTCTAACAACAAAAGCATTTGCTTGCCGCCAATTCTACATGGTGCACATTTGCCACAACTTTCATCAACCGTAAAGTCCAAATAAAAATGAGATAAATCAACCATATCTTGCTTGTCATCAATCACAATCAAACCGCCAGAGCCCATAATAGAGCCAACTTCCTTTAATGCCTCATAACAAACTGGCAAATCAAGAGCAGATGTTGGAATAACCCCACCAGAAGGACCACCTGTTTGCACTGCTTTTAATTTTTTGCCCTTAGGACAGCCACCGCCAATTTCATTAACGATATCATTTAAGGTTGTGCCCATTGGCACTTCAATAAGCCCAGAATGCTCAACTTGCCCTGTTAGAGCAAAAACTTTTGTTCCTTTTGAGGTGCCTGTTCCAAAGTTTGCAAACCAATCAGCCCCTTTTAAGATAATTTTTGAAATGTTTGCCAATGTCTCTACATTATTAACACAACTTGGCTTGTTCCACAAACCTTTAACAGCAGGATATGGAGGACGCGGACGAGGCGTGCCTCGATTACCCTCAATAGAGCGAATAAGTGCAGTTTCTTCACCACAAACAAACGCCCCTGCCCCAAGCCTAATCTCAAGATTAAAAGAAAAGTCTGTGCCCATAATGTTTTTGCCAAGAAGCATATTTTTTTTACAGGCTTTAATAGCTTTTTCAACACGCTCAACCGCCAACGGATATTCTGCCCTGATATAAAACCAACCCTCAGTTGCTCCCATTGCATAACCTGCAATCATCATACCCTCAATCACAGCATGTGGGTCTCCCTCTAATATGGATCTATCCATATATGCACCAGGGTCTCCCTCATCGCCATTACAAATAACAAATTTTTCGCCATCTACCAAAGGAGATTTTGCAGCAAAGCCCCACTTCATTCCAGTAGAAAAACCACCGCCACCACGACCACGCAAGCCAGATTTTGTAATTTCAGAAACCACATCTTCAGGCTTCATGGTTTTTAATACTTTCTCTAACGCCAAATATCCACCATGCGCCATATATTCAGATATGTCTTCAGGGTTAATATGCCCAGCAGATTGCAACACAACTTTTTCTTGACGAGTAAAGAATGGCAAGTCTAATGACAATGTTTTATCTGCCAACACTTTTGGCAATTTATATTCTTTGCCTTCTTTCAAATCTATTGCAGGTTTAATATGATCTGCAACCACGCTTCTTGCCAAAAGAGGGTCAACCCTTTTATATAAAATGTCTTTTTGCCCCTTAACCTCAATTCTTAAAAGTGGGCCTTCAGCACATAACCCCATACAACCAGTCGGCACGATTCTAACGCGTTCTGCAATTTTATAATCATCAAGCGCAACATTAATCGCCTCTAATATCTCGTCAGCGCCAGATGACTTGCATCCTGTTGAATAACAACAAAAAATATGCGCATCATACTTTGCAATATCATCTCTTTT
>CAYJIO010000117.1:0-3421 GCA_964370255.1 uncultured Azospirillaceae bacterium | reverse complement strand
TTTATATTCAAACAAAAAATGTTATATATAAAATTTTATTGGATTAATTTTAATTTTAATTATTCTTAGATAATTTGAGATAAAGAGGGCTTATTTATGAAAAATAAAAAAATATTATTTACAGATAAGATGCGCCGCAACATTATGCTCATATTTGCATAAAAAAAAGGAGCTGAGATTATATCTCAACTCCTTAAATTTATACCTCAAAAAACAGAATTTGTTTTCCGTCTTTTGCTATACTCATGGCAATAAGCCTGCCACCTTCTTCATAGATCTTAGAAGACTCTTCTTCGATTTTGTCTTCTTCGACGAACATAAAGCAAGGTTTGCGCTTTTTTTGCGCCTCCTTAATCTTGTGTTGCTCTTTAATCATTCTTGTTACAGACTTATCAAGTGGGTGTTCCGCTAAATATGCCTCTAGTAGATTAGAAAAAACGGACGCCACAAACAACTTTTGCGCTAAAGATGGCAATTGCTTTCCCTTAATAATATCAACAAATACTTCTATTGATATTGTTTTTAAGAAAGATCTCCAAGATTCTTCAGGAACCTTTTCCGTATCAACTGCGTCAAACCACTCTTTATGAAGATTTTTCGAGAAAAGAAATGGGTAAGCGGCTTCAAGATTATAGTGCCCACACCTTATTAGTTCAATGTAATAAGGGCTCAACTCTTCTTTATTAAAGCTATTGAGGTAGTCCTCAGAGACAGGCACATTGGTTCTTAGTGTGTAGTCAATTAGCCCAGTGTCGTTAAACAATTCTTTGTAACGTTGCTCGTTGCTAGGAGTTATATAAAAAATTTCATATTCTAGCTGCGCAGCTATTCCTTCTTTGTCTTTATTATCAAGGAGTTTTTCTGTGCTTAACACCCAAGAATGTTTTTGCGGAGGATTCGCAAAGCGAAAGGTGGTTAAGCAACGGTATATTACTTCTTTAACAGGACTTTTCTGCAAGACATAGTCGCACTCAGGATGTTCGAGAAGGTTGCTACAGAAAAGGTAGTCAATATCTTCACCAAAACTACGATTCATTCTATGCAAGAGTGCGATGTCTCCGTCTTCTCTGTTATAGAATGTATCTTTAGGAATTTTTTTCAAGCCTTTGGATAAGTCACCTACTCTTTTGTCAATAGTCTCATACTCCTTTATCAAAAGCAACTCATAAAAACTGCAGCGACGAAGATTTAATAAATGCTTTAGCTTAGCGATTTCGATTTTTTTTAAATCGCGGCGTAGGATTCTCCAAAAGTGTTCCTCCTCATACATAGAATAGCCTGAATAAATTTCTTTTGCCAATTGGTTGTCATTGTTCATGACAGCTTGGACGATTTCTTTAATTTTCCCCATAATATTTGTTTTTGAATTATTAAAAAAAAGAAGAAAAGCTTGCATATAATTATATGATAAACATATAAAAATATTACAAGTTTTTCTTCCTATTGGTGCACATTTCGCAACTTACCGTTTTATCCTCAAGGGCTTGTAATGTAGTAAGTCGCGAAGACATTTAATGTCATGTGCGTGTATGTTTTATTTGCTAATAATCAGTTTGATAACAGTTCTTATAAACAGAAAAAAACAATTGTCAAGTGTTTTTTTTTATAAATATGACAAAAAACGCTTCGCAAGCCTAAAGAGTGTTTTGCGCAAGCAATAATCAGGTGAGTCAAAAATATCAATATTATACTATTTAGTTTTCTAGAAAACAAGAAAACTAGAATAGCAAATATCAAAACTACCCCACATAAAGAAAATAACATTTTAATTGATATTTAACTTTTTATGTTTTATATTGCAAAACAAAGGAGAAATTATATGTATGAATTAACAGATCACTTAGTTCCAATGGTTGTGGAACAAACTGCCAAAGGCGAGCGCTCATATGACATTTATTCAAGATTATTAAAAGAAAGAATAATCTTTTTAACAGGTCAAGTTGATGATAACATATCATCATTAGTCTGCGCACAGCTTTTGTTTTTAGAAGCAGAAGACCCAACCAAAGACATTTCTTTTTACATAAATTCTCCAGGCGGTGTTGTTACCTCTGGCATGGCAATGTATGACACAATGCAATACATCTCTTGTGATGTATCAACAATTTGTATTGGTCAAGCTTGTTCAATGGGCTCATTATTACTTGCAGGTGGCGCAAAGGGCAAACGTTTTTGCCTACCAAACTCAAGAGTGATGATTCACCAACCAAGTGGCGGCTTTAGGGGGCAGGCAACAGATATAGAAATTCATGCAAAAGAAATTTTGGGCATGAAAAAACGCCTTAATGAAATATATTCTCATCATACCAAGAAAAAAGTTGCAGATATTGAAAAAGCAATGGAAAGAGACAACTTTATGAGCCCACAAGAGGCAAAAAAGTTTGGTTTAATTGATGAGATAGTTAGCATAAGAGAGATTAAAAAGAAATGAGTAAAGACGTATTAGAGTGTTCATTTTGTGGCAAACCTCAAAATGAAGTAAAAAAATTGGTCGCAGGCAGAGGCGTATATATTTGTGATGAATGTATAGAAGTTTGTTTAAGCATCTTAACCCAAGAGTTTATGCCTGAGCAAAAATCTCAAGAAGAAGGCCTTGTAGAAAATGCTCAAGAACTGCCAACACCATCAAAAATCAAAAAGTTTTTAGACGAATATGTAATAGGGCAAGAGGCGGCAAAAAAAGTTTTATCAGTTGCCGTATATAACCACTACAAACGTTTAAATTCAAAAAAAGATTCAGATATAGAAATCTCAAAATCAAACGTTGTTTTGGTTGGTTCAACAGGTTCAGGAAAAACCTTGTTGGCACAAACAATGGCAAAAATCTTAGACGTTCCGTTTGCAATATCAGATGCAACGACATTAACAGAAGCAGGCTATGTTGGAGAAGACGTTGAAAACATTGTTCTTCGCCTTGTTCAAGCAGCAAACTATGACATTGAAAAAGCGCAACGTGGCATTATATATGTTGATGAAATAGACAAGATTTCAAAAAAGACAGACAGTGCCTCAATCACCAGAGACGTTTCAGGTGAGGGGGTTCAACAAGCATTGCTTAAAATAATTGAGGGCACCGTTGCAAATGTTCCACCTCAAGGCGGCAGAAAACACCCACAACAAGAGTTCTTAAAAGTAGACACGTCAAACATTTTGTTTATTTGTGGTGGTGCTTTTGCAGGTCTTGATAAAATTGTAAGCAAACGTTCTTCAGAAAAAACCTCTATTGGTTTTGGTGCAAAAGTTGCAAAAAAAGAAGAAAAAGGCGTTGGCGAGCTTCTTAAAAACGTGCAACCAGAAGACTTATTAAAATTTGGCTTAATTCCAGAGTTTATTGGTCGTCTGCCAGTTATCGCAAGCTTAGAAGATTTAGACGTAGATGCGCTTGTGCGCGTTTTAACAGAGCCAAAAAATGCAATTGTCA
>CAYJIO010000116.1:0-3435 GCA_964370255.1 uncultured Azospirillaceae bacterium | reverse complement strand
ACCATTCAAGAGGCGAAAAAAAAGAATTTGCCGATTCTAGGCATCTGCGCAGGCGCTCAAATGCTTGGCGGAACTTATGGCATTAAGATGATTAATAAAGTTAACGGCCACCACAAACCAGCAGACCAATTGGTGCATCAAACAAACATCTCAAAAAACACCCCATTAATAGAAATGTTTGAAGAAGAAATAACAACCAACTCAATGCACAATGAGGCAATGCTTTTAGACACTATAAAAAACACAAATCTAAAAACTTACGCCATTGCTCAAGACGGAATTTTAGAAGCCTTTGGCAATGATGATGACAAAGTTTTGGGCATTCAATGGCACCCAGAAACCATGTATTATAAATTAAAAGACAAATCAAGCCTCAAAATATTTGAGTGGTTAATAAACAAAGCAAAGGATAAATAAATGAAAAAAATTGGCTTAATATCTCCTTGCAGCAACCTTGATGCAAAAGCAAAAAAAAACATTGCCCTTGCAAAGGAATACTTGCAGTCACTTGGCTTTGAGGTTGTTCTTGGCAAGCACATCTTTGACAAGCACCTATTTATGGCAGGGCACGACAAAGACAGAGCCAATGATATAATGGAAATGTATAAAGACAAAGACGTAGTTGCTATAATAGCAACTCGTGGTGGTTCTGGCGGAGCCAGATTATTAAAGCACTTAGATTTTAAGATAATAAAAAAGAACCCCAAGCCATTTATTGGCTTTAGTGACATAACCTCAATCCAAAATGCAATATATAAAATTACCAAACAAGTTTCTTTTTCTGGATTTATGGCATCTCACAACTTCAAAACCTCAAAAATCCTGCCAAATGCAAAAAAATCTTTTGAAAGCTTATTAAAAAACAAACCCTTTTCAATAAAAAGCGGAAAGTCCTTAATAGACGGAGAAGCCAAAGGGGAATTAATAGGTGGCAACCTCATTGTTTTTTCAACCTTATTTGGCACACCATATTGCCCAGACTTTAAAAACAAAATAATCCTTATAGAAGATATTGATGAATCAACATACGCAATAAACAGAACACTCCTACACTTAAAAATGCAGCCAAATTTTGATAAAGTAAAAGGCATAATCTTTGCAGACTTTAACAACTGCAAACCATTCAGAAAAAGTGATGGCGATTTAAACACTCAAATAAAAGACTTTGCAAAAGACCTAAACATTCCAATAATCACAGATTTTGAATATGGTCATATGGATAATGGATACGTTCTACCCATCGGCAAAAGAATCAAAATGATTTCTTCAAAGAAAGAATGCAAAATAACTATAAGCTAAAGGCTCTAAGCCTTAACTTCAACAATCTCATATTCTTGAGAGCCAAGCCCAAGCTCCTCAGCATTATCCAAAATATCTTTCCAACTCGTTTCAGGAAACAAAGAAGAAAAGTGGTCAACACCAGCATTATGAGAACACCCACAACCACACTCATCAAGCTTAGAGCCTTGTATAATAGGCATTTTGTTACACGCATCAACACAAGCTCTATCAAGTGCCACTGGGTCAAATGATGCAAATATCCCAACATCAGGAATAATTGGTGTATCACTCTCGCCATGGCAATCACAATAAGGAGAAACCTGCATCACTAACGTAATATGAAAATGAGGTTTATCTTGAATAACCGCTTTTGTATATTCGTTCATTCTAATGCCGAGCTCTTTGTTTGCCGCAAAATCAGGATTATATATAGCATCAAAATTACATGAGCCTAAACATCTTCCACAACCAACGCATTTGTCATGATTTATATCTGCAACACCGCTTAAATCATAAGAAATAGCATCATGCGCACAATACTTTCCACATACACGACACTTTTTGCATTTGTCTTTATTAACATTAGGCTTGCCGGAGCAATGTTGCTCCATTTTGCCAGCCCTAGAGCCACAACCCATACCAAGGTTTTTAATAGCTCCGCCAAAGCCTGTCATCTCGTGTCCCTTAAAATGGTTTAGTGAGATTATAATGTCAGCGTCAGCAACGGCTCTACCAATTTTTGCTTCTTTCACATACTTTGTCCCACTCAAAGGTATAATTGCCTCATCTGTTCCCTTCAAGCCATCTGCAATAATAACTGGGCAATCACAAGTAGCAAAACCAAAACCATTTTCATAAGCTGTTTGCAAGTGGTCTATTGCGTTTTTTCTATATCCAACATAAAGAGTATTTGCATCAGTCAAAAAAGGTTTTCCGCCACATTTTTTTATAATATCAACCACAACTCTAGCAAAGTTTGGGCGCAAAAACGCAAGGTTTCCCTTCTCTCCAAAATGGATTTTAATTGCCGCAAATTTGTTTTGAAAATCAATTTCTTCAATACCTGCCTTATATATAAGCTTCTCCATTTTTGTAAGCAAGCTTGTTCCAACTGGTGCACGCATATTAGTAAAATAAACCTTTGATTTCATATCAACTCTCCCTATAAAAAATTTTAATAGATATTACCAATATATATAATAAAAGCAAGAACATTTAAAAAAGAATCTGCTTGAAATATAAAAAAATTCACTTAAACTTAAAACATTCACTTATTGTTTAACAAATTAAATCCCAAAAAAATGAAATCGAGATTATTAATTCTAGAACTCTTGGCAGTGTTTGGCGCAACAGAAATCAAAATTCCCAAGATTATTACAACAAGAGTAAAAACAAAGAAAAAGAACATGCGCCACCAAAATGACGCAAAGTTCAGAAAAGTTGTTATTAGACGAGCAAGAAACATCGTCAAGCAACCCAAAGGCAAAGAATCAAAATTCTAAGTCCTAATTACCAAAAAAGTCTGCCGTATAAAAACCGCAGACCTTTTTTTATTTATTCTCTGCCATCTTTTTGATAAAGAGATAAGATTTCACGCTTACTTTCTTTGTCTCTATTAATCATCTCAAAGCATTTTAATAAAGCAGCGTTCTCTCTACAATTTATAAGCTCGCCAGCATTGTTCTTTCTTAATTGATATTTTATAAAATCACAAACGCTAAAAGACATATCTTCCCGCGTTCCGCCACTAATATCGCATATGTCCGTCAAGCCAGAGGAAGCTCCACTAGATAGCAAGAGACTAAAAACTCTTGGCATGCTCTCAAGCTTATTATTATAATTATCAATATATTCTTTAGTATCAGTCTGATTAGGAGGCCTTGAAATCCAAACAGCTTCATGCAAAGAGTTTGCCCCGTGTAGGTTTGGTTGGATTAAGGCTTGCCTTCTCTCCTTATCAGTAAGAGAATTAACCAAAGATGCTAACACCTCAAAATTTTTATTATAAGAAGCCAAATGAATATAAGAGTTATGATGAAGCTCTTTTGGACCTTGAATATCTGCTTTTATTCCAAAAGACAAAAGTTTATTAACACGCTCCACATCTCCTTGAATAACGGCGCGACACATAGATTTAGAATATTTCTGCATTAA
>CAYJIO010000115.1:0-3476 GCA_964370255.1 uncultured Azospirillaceae bacterium | reverse complement strand
GCCTCGCATCCTGCAAGCCCTGCTCCTATGATATTTATCATTGAATAACCCTTTTATTTTCTTTGATATTAAAATTATGTTGTTTATAATCTCATAAAAAGGTTTTGTAAATGAGATTTTTTATAGCAATTTGTTTTTTTATGTTTTTTGGCACTTTATCATATGCAAATGATAAGGTTTTTGTTGTTGAAGAAAAAGAGCCAGAGATAAAAGAAGATGTTGTTATCAATCCAGAAATTAGCCTGACAGAAAACTTGAAAGAAACCAAAGAAGATGAAGACCCAACTTGGCTTGATGAACTAACTAAGAAAAAAGAAGAAAAACAAAAAGAACTGCCAATCTTAGAAGAAGAGGGCGGTGGTGTTGATATTAAAGACATGGTTGAAAAAAAGAAGCTTGATAAAGAAAGCAAAAGAAAATCAAACGCATCTGTTTTTGATATTTCTGGCGTTATGTTAAGAATGAGCGTTTTGCAAGCAGAGGAGGCCTTGCGAAAAAGAGGATATAAAAAAATGTCTCAAGATATGCAAATTCCAAACTTTATTAAATGGCGCAATGAGGAAACTTGCAGAAACTCAGGGGTTGTTGGATATGAACGGTTAGAGTCTTGTGTTAATAAGTTGTCTGTGAAAGAAAATGCTCAATATATTCAAAAAGCAATATATACCAAAAAAGAAAGCAAAGAAGAAATTCATATTTTTATGACGTCAAATTTTACGGGAAATAAAATTTATAGAGTTGTGTATTCTACAGAGGTGCCAACGATAAAAGGGAACTCTCAGAAATCTTTGTATTTAAGAAATGTAAAAATATATGAGTTCTGGAGAAAGATTAATCAAAAATATGGGCGTCCAGATGATGAAGAAGCTATTGTTTGGGGGTTGGGGATAAATAAACCCTCACTTAAGGCTTCGACAGGCTTTTTGGCATTGGAGGACCCGATGTTGCAAGAGCTTGACTGGACAAGGATGTCTAGGGAAGATCAAAAATATTTGAATACAGATATGTATAACTTTTGAGGTGAAAAATGGATAAACTACAAGAATTTATTTGCACAAAAATTAATCATGATATTATTGGGCACGTTGGTGCAGTTTGCAATGCTGTTGAGTTGTTAGAAGAAGATGATATGGAGTTTATTGAAGAAATTAAGAGTGTTTTGAAAATAAGCTCTTTTGTTTTGGCCTCAAGGCTTAAGTATTATAGAATTGCCTTTGGCCTTAGTAATGCGCAAGCAGATAATATAGACAACATTATAAAGAGTTATGTGCAATCAGTTGCGTCAAAGAATTATCCAATAAATATAAGCGTTGAGGCTTTTGATAAAGAGTTTTTGAAACCAATTTTATTGATTATAATGATTGTTTGTGAGATTATATATAAAGGTGGTGAGATTTTTTTAAGAGGTAATAAGCTAGAGGTTAAGGCTTTTGCGTATAATAAGGAAAAGCTAGATAATCTGCAAGATTTGAGCAGTGCCAAGCTGGCTCCAGCAAATTGTGCGTATTTTTATTTATATGAATTATTGGGTGAGGTTAATAAAAATTTAAGTGTTGTAAGGCAAGATGAAGAAAGATTAATAATAGAGGTGGTGTGATGAATTCTGTATTAATAGCATGTGAGACAAGTACAATAGGAGACTTGTTAGAGAAGATTTTTTCTAATATGTTTTTTAAGACTTATTTGGTTGATAATGGAGAAGATGCGCTTAAAAGCTTTAGGGAGAATAAACAACCCATTGTTGTCTTGGACTATAACTTGCCAATTATTGACGGAACAGACGTGTTGTATACGATTAAAAGTATGGAGAATATAGAACAACCAAAAATTATGTTTTGTAGCACAATTAATAATGTTGAAACCATAAAAAAAGCCATAAGCTCAGGCTGCGATGATTATATAATGCAACCTTTTGATGAAGAGATAATAGTATCTAAGTTGAGAATATTGGGGGTAATATGAAAAAAGCAGACTTTGAGTTTATTCTTAGTGTAATTGAAGAAGAATTGGGTTGGTCTTTTGGTGACAAGCATTATGCTGCGATTGATGCTAAAATATCTTCTTTTCTTAGAGAAAAAGAAATAGCAAGTATTGATGAGCTTATAACAAGAGTTAGAAGAAATGACAGGCTCTTAATAGAGCAGTTGGGAGAGGCTTTAACACTTACGGACACTGCTTTTTTTAGGGATTATGATGTTTTTTATAAGTTTAAGACCCTTGTATTGCCAAAAATTAAAGAGGCGTATAAGTCAATTAAAAGAATGAATATTTGGAGTTGTGGCTGTTCTTCTGGTCAGGAGGTTTATTCTATATTAATTCTATTAAAAGAGGCTGGGCTGCTTGAGGACTGGCAAGTTTGCGTTGTGGGCACAG
The DNA here is from genome assembly GCA_964370255.1 of uncultured Azospirillaceae bacterium. Taxonomy (GTDB): domain Bacteria; phylum Pseudomonadota; class Alphaproteobacteria; order RF32; family CAG-239; genus JAWXUC01. Next base: position 1,103 of record CAYJIO010000115.1, on the reverse strand, counting down.
ATTATTGCTCAAAATCTTTGGCGCAGGCTTCTAAAGGGTTTTATAATAATTATGACGTGCAAACAGGTTTGAATATAAATCAAATACTGGAAAACTTTGTGCAGAAAGATAATGGCTGGAAGGTAAAACCAGAGCTTGCTCTTTGTAGTGAGTTTAGAAAATTCAATTTGCTAAAGACGCCTCTTTTGAAAAGAAAGTTTGATATCGTTTTTTGCCGTAATACAATAAAATATTACAATGTAAGGTATCAAGAAGATATTATAAAAAAGATTTATTCAACACAGAATGCTGGTGGGCTCTTATATGTTGGAATTAATGAAAATTTTGCGGGCCTTGAAACTTATTATGATAAGATAATAGGATTTGATTGCTTGTATCAGGCAAGAAAAAAGCCTTTAGAGAAAGGCTCTGACTTTTTATGAGAACTGCCAAATAATCTTGTTTTTGGTTTTGCAGTTATTTTTTATGACGTCTTGTGTTGGAGGAAGCCCTTTTCCCCAGCTTAACTCTTGATTGTTTATGGTTATGCTTATTAGGCTTAAGTTATTTTTATTGTTTGACTTTAAGTATGAGTGACACTCTTTTTTTGTGGCATCATTTTTTGTAATATAAAAGCTTTTTGCTCCAAAACCTAGTGGAGTTGCTTCTTTGCTTGCTGCGATTAAGTCTTGTTTTGTTTTATATAAATTTGCATAAGTGTTTTTTAGGCGATATTGCTCAATAATTTCTTGAGCGAATTCAAAAACGTTGGTTTGCTTTTCGCTTTTATTAAAGCTTATGGATGCAAACAGCGTTATTGTTATTATTGATGCAATTAATATGATGACTTGAGGTTTCTTCATTATTACCCCATTGCGCTTGTTATTTGATCTTGCATTTCAAACGTGCCTAAAACTGCCCACGCAATAACACCCGCAACCGAAAGGAGTGCTGCCATGTTTAATATTGATGCTTTTTGTTCAATCATGTAAACACTTTCTTCTAGCCAGTCATTTGCCATTGCATCAAGTGCTTCTTCAAAGTTGTCTAGTTCAGAGTATACTTTTAGGTCGCCAACAATTTCTGCGTCTGGGAAGTTTAGTCCAGTTTTTAGGAGTGCTACG
>CAYJIO010000114.1:0-3476 GCA_964370255.1 uncultured Azospirillaceae bacterium | reverse complement strand
AAAGCACCCATAGAATCTTTTGTTTTTTCTTCAACTTTTTTTCTTGCATCATTAAAAGCTGCAATAATCAAATCTTCAAGAATATCTTTTTCATCAACATTAACAAGAGAGTTATCGAAATTAATTTTTTTCATCTCATACTCACCATTAACAACAACAGAAACCATTCCACCACCAGATGTTCCGATAAACTCTTCTTGCTTTAGCTTTTCTTGCTCTACCATCATTTTTTGTTGCATTGCTTGCGCTTGTTTCATCAAATTTTGCATATTCATCATAGTTTTTCTCCTTGATTGATAATATAAGTATTAAGAAAATAAAAAGCAATTGATTTTTTAATATTTATTATAACTAATTACAAGATTTATAATCATAACACTGAGGCAGAGAATATCTATAATAAACAGCTCTTAATATCTCAACAAATTTTTTATTTTTTGACGCATCAAAGTTCTTGGGATATGGATTATTTAATAATCTTTTCATATTATTTTGAGTTGCAACCAATTCTGGCATATATCTTCTGGCAAAAGCATATTGCGCTGCAGATATATCAGAAACATCATAACCGATTCCTTCAAGCAAAACAGCAACGTTTGTTTCTTCAACTTTTTTGGCATCTGGCAAATAATACCACAAACCAACACCATTTTCAGATAATTCTTGCCAAAAAAATGCTTTTCCTGGGTCTGGCTTTCTGGTTGGTGATATATCAGAATGCCCAACAATCATTTTAGGATTAATTTTATACTTTTTTATAATTCTTTTCGACAAATCAACAACCGTTTTTATTTGAGCCTTTTTATATGGTGTTTGTCCAAGTGTTGGCTGCAAAACCTCAATTCCAACAGAGCGGGGGTTAATACGCTCATAACCACGCCAAAAACTAGCCCCTGCATGGGCTGCCCTTGTGTCTTCATCAACAAGCTCAATAATATTGCCATTCTCCTCAATAATATAATGCACAGACACATCATAATCTTCATAGGTTTCAATGGCTTTCTTGGCATCAAATGCGGTTGAGTGATACACCAAAGTATTAACTTTTGTGCAGCCACAAAGCGCAGCCAACAATAAAAATAAGTATTTTTTCATAAAAACACTATAAAATAATTAAATATATTTGCAACGATTTTTACTTTATTTTAACCAAAAAGTGTGATATAATATATTTTATGACTGATACGATTTTAACATCATCGCAAAGAAACCAATTGTTATCATTGCGAAGAACCATGGATTTGCAAGCGCAAACCACCCAAAGACTTTCAACAGGGTTGAAGGTCAATTCTGCATTTGACAACCCAAGCTCATATTTTGAGGCTTCGGCATTGCAATCAAGAGCAAGAACCCTAACATCTTTGATGGACAATGTTTCTCAAGGCTTGCAAACCATAAAAGCAGCATCAGAGGCAATCTCGAATGCATATGCTTTTTTAGAACAAGCAAAAACAGTCGCATCAAATGCCATAGAGCTTGACACAGACGGCTCAACCACGCCAGATATTCCATCAGAGGGCATCACAAAAGTTGCAACAAAGCAAGAATTATTAGATGCGGTTAACAGCTGGCAAACTGGTGATAATATCATTATGATAACAGAAGACATTGTTTTTGACACAAATGAAAATTTGGATTTATCAGACAAGAATGGCATTAAAATTGTTGGTGAAAACTATGCATATGGCAACCAAAAACAAGCGACGTTGACTTTTAATTTTAACGACTCATCAAGAGCTGTTGGTATAGATGTTGGCACAAACACCTTAATATCTGACTTAAAAATTGACTATACAACCCAAACAAAGTCTGATTATAACAACTTCCATGCCATAAGCAATAATGGCAAACAAGGGGTTGAGTTGCAAAACTTAACAATTTCTGCCAACAATAATTCTACTGGCAATGACTTGGCTTATGGAACAGCTGCGATTGGCAACCTTAATAAGGGGCAAATTACCTTAAAGGGAGATATTACAATATCTAATTTGACCAGTGGCTCAAGATCCATGGGTCTTTATGGCGATGTCGGAACAAATGAATCAACCTTTATACAAGAAAAAACCTCAACATTAAACATTCAAACTAAAGGACAAGGTTCAACTGCCATATATAGAGGCAATAATATACTTAATGGCACAGTAAATATTTCTACAAATGATGTATATGGAAGTGGTATTGCTTATGGTAATAACGTTATATCAGGAAATTTAAACATAAGAGCTTTAGGCTCTAGCTCATCAGGCTTAATATATGGCAACTATGACATCAAATCAACCGCCAATGTTATGATAAACACAAACGGCTCGCCAATCTTTGGCACTGGCTCTCTTCCAATTAATATTGACTATGAAGCAGGCGCAACAATTGGTCTTGCATACGGAACCTCAAGCACATCAGGCGTTTGGAATGCAAACTCTGCAGGAACTTTGCCAAATGCATCACTAACAACCTTAAATGGTTATTCAACTTTTGATAAAACATCAGAATTTTCTTCAACAGAATTTAATAAAGTTATAGATGACGCCTTTAAGGACAAAACATATTCTCAGACAATCACACCTTCAACAGGCACAATAACGCCTCCATCATTGCCAGAATATGGGCAATATGTAGACCAATTTAATGAGATTATCTCTCAATTCAATAATATGATTGGCGATGCATCTTATAAAGGTATAAATTTGCTTGAAGATAACAATGAATTAAGCTTAAGGTTTAATGAAGACAACTCATCAAACATAGTATTAGAGGGCAGGGACAGCTCTTCAACTGCGCTTGGTATATCTGATATAAGTTGGCAAAACGCCCAAGACATTGAGTTAACCATAAACCAAATTGACAAAGCTGTTTCTCAATTGCAAAAAACAGAAATGGACTTTGCAAATGACGTTGCAATAATAAACAATTATCAAAACTTTAATGAAAAAATGGTCAACGTCTTAAAAGAAGGTGCAGACAAATTGACCTTAGCTGATATGAATGAAGAAATGGCAACCATGCTTGCCTTACAAACCAGAGAAGCATTTGCCTCAATGGCGCTTAATATATCAGCACAAAGCCAGCAAAATGTTTTGTTATTGTTTGGAGAAAGCGCTTCTTCATCAACCCAAACAATCCCAAGCAATCCTTCAAATGTGATTGACTTTTCTAGCGTGTACAGACCTGTTGATTAAAATCTAACCACCATTTACGAATAACGAGTTACCACTCTTCACACATTAAACAAAAAGTGCATAATGTCGCCGTCTTTTGCAACATAATCTTTGCCCTCAGAGCGCACTTTGCCTTTTTCTTTGCAAGCTTGTTCAGAGCCAAGCTCAACAAGGTCATTATAAGCAATTGTCTCAGCCCTAATAAATCCGCGCTCAAAGTCAGAGTGAATAACACCAGCACATTGCGGAGCTTTATATCCGTCTATAAACGTCCAGGCGCGCACTTCTTTTTCTCCAACCGTAAAATATGTCTTAAGCCCC
>CAYJIO010000113.1:0-3491 GCA_964370255.1 uncultured Azospirillaceae bacterium | reverse complement strand
CAGTAAGCATGACGCTTGGTCGTATGTCCTATGCGACACAAGCGTTAATAAATGAAGCAATCTTAACTGAAGAAAAAATCCCCCACATATTTACAAGCCGTTAAAAACATAAGCCCTATTAATATGCTTTTAATAATGCGCGCAGGCACAAATTTTTGACAGCGCGCTCCGCAATACATGCCCACAAAACCTCCAAGGCCAAAAAGAAGACCTAGCTTCCAATCAGGGGCCACAGAAAATTCAGGAAAGAAAGGCGCCATGGCATGATAAAAGCTCACACCTGCTATAGAGGTCACAAAGGTGCCCATGAGCGTGGCCCCTGCCACAATATAAATGGGCAAACGAAAGTAAGTTACGAAAAAGGGCGCAATAATGGCTCCGCCTCCTATGCCGTAGATGCCGCCTATAATGCCCACCACAAAACTTAAGCCAAAGACGCCCCACATGGGTACGCTGTACACGGTATTGTAAAAGCGAAAATCAAGCTTTTGTCCATTGAAGGCCAGCACTTCAGAAGCCCTGCCTGATGTGCTACTTTTTTGCATGTCCTGTTGGAATGTTTTTTCATCGCTTTTTTTATCCTTATAGCGCATATCCATAAGCATTTTTCCGCTTAAATAGAGCAGGACCCCTGCGACAAAGAGCTTGAAGTGATGAGAGCTTGGCAAGTAAAGCACACGCACATAAGCCCCCATAAGTACTCCGGGAAGCGTGCCGAGCACCACTATCCATACAAGTGGCCATACCATGCGTCCCTCTTTCCAATAGCCATAGACACCGCTGGGAATAGCCACAATATTAAATACTTGATTGGTGGCACTGACTGAAGGCTGTGTATAGCCTAGCACTGACATTTGGAAAGGAAGAAGCAAAAATGCTCCTGAAATGCCGCCCATGGAGGCCACAAAAGAAATGAAAAAAGCCACCACAGGAGGCAGTAGGGGGTGAACTTCTATGCCGGCAATAGGAAAATACATGGTCACCTCGTCTAGTATGCATATGCTGAGGAGAATACACAACAATAACTAGTGCTTTAGATAAGGTCAAGACGGAGAGGGTAGACAGTGAAGGAAAATGGTGAGGGCCATGTGATTTTTGGCTCAGTAGCAAAAGAAAAGGCTAGTTATTGCTAACTAGCCTAAATTGTTAATTGCAGGTTGTGGTGTTTAATGTAAAAAGTAAATGTATGTTTCTTGAGGGTAGCTGTTAGGTAATTGTGAACCTAAAACCTGAAATAAATAAATGCATTAAATGTAGCTCCAAATAAAGGGAAAAAAGTAATAAATAGTAGAATAATGCAAAAAAACATTCTTATTGATTCATAAGAAATCTCATAAATGCCACCGCTTTTTAAACAAAAAACTTTGAATTTCTCAGAAAACAAGCGATAGCAAGGCGTAATAAAAATAATTGCTAAAAATAATGCTAAATAAATATCACCAGCAAAAAACTTTATCCATATTTTATTTGCTTCTACACCAAGTTCTTGTAAGCCAATTAAAGCTTTTAGGTATTCAAGAGCGTGTGTTGCATTTTGTGCGCCAAAAATCACCCATCCAACAGTGACAACAATAATTGTATAGGCATGTTGTAAAATTAAAGGAAGTTTTTTTATGAATTGAGGGAAAAGCCGTTCAAAAATAAGAAATAGTCCATGATATAAACCCCAAATAATAAAAACCCACTCTGCACCATGCCAAAAACCGCATAAAACAAATACAATAAGTAAGTTAAGAAAGGTGCGCACTGTACCTTTTTTATTACCGCCTAAGGGGATGTACAAATAATCTCTAAACCACATGGAAAGAGTCATATGCCAGCGACGCCAAAAGTCTTGTATGTTTTTGGCAATATAAGGGTAATTGAAGTTTTCTGGGAAGCTAAAGCCAATCATTCTGCCTAAGCCTATCGCCATATCGGAGTATGCACTGAAATCAAAATAAATTTGAAAAGAGTAGCAAAGAGCACCTATCCACGCAGCATGAAAAGATAAATCGCTGGCCGGAATGCTAAAAGCAGCGTCAGCGACACGTCCTAACGTATCAGCAATAAAAAGTTTCTTTGCAAGGCCAATAACAAAACGCTCTGCCCCTTCGCATATGCCTTGTAAAGTTATTTGGCGGTGAATTAACTCTTTTTCTATAGAAGCATACCGAACAATTGGGCCAGCAACTAATTGAGGGAACATTGTTAAATAACATGAAAAGTTAATAAAATTCTTTGTTGCTGGGACATCTTTTTTATACACATCAACGAGGTAGCTGATGCCTTGAAAAGTGAAGAAGCTTATGCCTAGCGGCAGTGCGATTTCAGAAATATTTTCAAATTGAAAGAGTGGAGTGATTTCTTGTAAAAAGAAATTCATGTATTTATAATAGCATAGAAGACATAAATTTATGAAAATACCTAAAGCAAAAAAGTTCTTTCTGAGCGGAATTTGTTTTGTAGTGTCGATAAGCAAACCAAAGCAAAAATTTAAAAGCGTAGATATTATAAGTAATGGTACATAATAGATGCCACCAAAAGCATAAAACACCAATGATGATGCCAGGATAAGGACATTGCTTAATGTAAAGTTCTGTTTTTTAGAATCGTAAAAATTTACTGCTAATACTATAAGCAAAAAACACGGTAGAAAACATAAAACAAAAACGACTGAACTAAAGACCATATGAGTCTCCTTTCAGTGTGTTTACTTCTTGTATTGGTTTAAATGAAAAATTATTTATATCTGTTGGTGATGATAGTATTATATCATACTTTTTTAGTGGCGCGCCTAAAAAATCAAAATGCAAATAATTATCTCCTAAAGAAATGTTTTCGCAATTAGGTATTAGTTTTTGAACATTACTTTCCTTTAGTTTAAAAGATACACAAATTTCGGAATTAACTTTGGAGAGAATTTTTGCTGCAACCATAAGCCGCCCGTTTTTATCTGCTTCAATTTCTGGTAGTGAAATTTTTTGCTTTCCAAGCTCACTTTGTGATATATTTTTTAAATGAAGAAATTTGTTTATAAAATTTGGAGTCAAAAAATAACCTGGTGTTTTTAAATATGCGTCTCCTAATATTCTCAGAAAAGCATCATTATAATGAGAAAAGTTGCCGCGAGTTCGTTCAACAAATGCTTCAAGAATAATATTTGGTTTTGCCATTTTAGATGGAATTTTAGTGGTGTAGTCTCTCGTAAATTTGTTGTAGTGAAAGTGAATGTAATTTTTAAACATAAATGCAGTAGTTGAAAAGGAAGTTTTTAAGTTGGGAAATGTAATTTGATAAGGATTTAATAAATAAGAATCAGATGCAATCCAAATAGTTTGCTTATTAGGGCTTTTCATGTTTTGTATATGTTTAATATCGCTCCAGTCTTTAAAATCATTCATAACTTTCAGTGAGTTATGTTTTAATGTTCTCTGTAGTGAAACATTTTGTGTTATCCCAAAAGTAATATTTTTTTCAAAAACTATCTCTGTATCCCTATTTTTAGGAAG
>CAYJIO010000112.1:0-3570 GCA_964370255.1 uncultured Azospirillaceae bacterium | reverse complement strand
TCACCTTTTTTTGCTAATGTAATCATGCTATCAACAAAAGTTCTAAGCTCTTTTGCTCTTGGTAGTGTTACTTTGATTTGTTCATGTGTGATTACTGCGTTTGTTAAGTTTGCAAACAATGCTCTTCTTTGAGAAGTTGTCATTGATAATTTTCTGTGTTTCATACCATGTCTCATGGCTTATTCCTTTCGTTGTTATGCCTTGCAATACAAGGCGGATAATATTTTTATAGTCCTTAGCACTACCTTCATAAATGCTAAAGTCAATGCAATATATATGATGAATAATAAAATGCAAGAGTTTTTTTGTAAAAAAGAGCAAAAAAATAAGGTGGGAGCAAGCCCCACCTTACATAATCAGCTTAGAAGTTGCCATCGTCAACTTTTTTAACTAATTCTTCAATGTTTTCTGGTGGCCAGCCTACAACATCCATACCTAAGTGTAAGCCTAGTTTGCCAAGAACTTCTTTGATTTCATTTAATGATTTTCTACCAAAGTTTGGTGTTCTTAACATTTCACCTTCTGTTTTTAATACTAAATCACCAATATATAAAATGTTATCATTTTTTAGGCAATTTGCAGAACGAACAGATAATTCAAGTTCTTCAACTCTTTTAAGAAGATTTTTGTTGAATGGTAATTCTTCTTCAATTGAAGCTGTTTCTTCTTCTGGTTCATCAAAATTGATAAATGGTTTTAATTGATCTTGCATAATTCTTGCAGATAATGCAATTGCATCTTCTGGAGAAAGAACGCCGTTTGTTTCTATTACCATTGTTAATTTGTCATAGTCTGTGATTTGCTCAACACGAGCGTTGTCTACTTTGTATGACACTTTTTTAACTGGTGAGTAGATTGCATCAACTGGAATATATCCGATTGGAGCATCTGCAGGTTTGCTTTGAGATGCTGGGATATAGCCTTTGCCAGTATTAACAAATAATTCCATATCTAGTTTTGCACCTGCGTCTAATGTGCAGATTACGTGATCTGGGTTTTTAATTTCAACATCATGACCTGTTTCAATTTGCGCTGCTGTTACAACGCAAGGACCTTGAGCTTTTAATGTCATTGTTTTTGAAGTTTCTGAGTGAACAGCAACAGCTAAGCCTTTTACATTAAGGATGATTTCTGTTACATCTTCTCTAACTCCTGGGATTGTTGAGAACTCGTGCAAAACACCTGCAATCTTAACTGCATATACTGAGCCACCTTGCAAAGAAGATAATAAAATTCTTCTTAATGCGTTACCTAAAGTTAAACCGAATCCTCTTTCTAGAGGCTCAACAACGATTTTTGCTTTGTTAACGTCTCCTAATTCTGAAACTGATAAATTTGTTGGTTTTATAAGTTCTTGCCAATTTTTTTGAATCACGGGTTAAATCCTTTTAATTAAAATAAACGTTTTTTTTGTTGCCCAAAGGGGCAAAGAGCATAAGCCTTGGGCTTATACTCTTCTTCTTTTCTTCATTCTGCAGCCATTATGAGGAATTGGGGTTACGTCTTTTATCATTGTGATTGTAAAACCAATTGCTTGTAATGCTCTGATTGCAGATTCACGTCCAGTTCCTGGACCTTTTACTTCAACTTCTAAAGTTTTCATACCATGATCTAAGGCTTTTTTGCCTGCGTCTTCGGCTGCTATTTGTGCTGCATAAGGAGTAGATTTTCTTGACCCCTTAAAACCTTGTGCACCAGCAGTTGACCAAGAAACAGTATTGCCTTGAGCATCTGTGATTGTAACTCTTGTATTGTTAAAAGAAGAATCGATGTGAGCAACACCTGAAGTAATATTCTTCTTTTCTTTTTTCTTAACACGTTGTGTAGTTGCTTTTGCCATATTATTTCACCTATTTCTTTTTATTTGCTACAGTTTTACGCTTACCTTTTCTGGTTCTTGCGTTTTGTTTTGTGCTTTGTCCACGAACAGGCAAGCCTTTTCTGTGTCTTAAGCCTCTGTAACAACCTAAATCCATTAAACGTTTAATATTAACACCAACTTCACGACGAAGCTCACCCTCTACAAGGATGTTAGCATCAATTTCTTCTCTGATTTTTGCCACTTCATCATCTGATAATTGATGAACTCTTACCGAGTCGGCAATACCAACTTTTTTGCAAATATCTTTTGCAACTTTTCTTCCAATACCATAAATGTATGTCAAAGCGACCTCTACCCTTTTGGCGGTAGGAATATTAACACCAGCTATACGAGCCAAATTTTTATCTCCATTTGTTTAAAAAATAAATTTATTTTTGAAATCACCACTTTTCAAAATTAAGCGGATTATATGTTAAAGTTTTTATATGTCAACAGCTGATTTGATTTTTTTTGTTATTTTTTATAATTATTTATTTTTGCTTGACAAAGCGCACAGAATCTCTATGTTTGCGAGTAATGTTTAATTAAAAATAAATAATTATGAAAAGAATAATAAAAATTGTTATGGCATTTGTTGCTATAGCGCTTTGTATTTTTGAAATGGCATCTAATGCCTTTAATGATTTTTTGCATGAAAAAAATGCAATTTCCCCAATTTTACCTATTGTTATGATTTTTATATCTGCAATTAATGTATGCAGTAAAAGCAAAAAATTTAGAATTGTTTCAAGAATTGTTTGTTTTTGCTCCGTTGTGGCACTTGGGGTTTGCATAAGCTCATTTATAAATCCAATCTCAGATATTTTGCGATTGATTTTTGGTGCAATGTTTTTTGCTGTGATTACAGTTTTTTTGGTGCATAGCATAGATGAAATAAAAGCTCAGAAAGAATGATTTCTGAGCTTTTTTGTTATTTTGATACAATTTCTAATATTTTGTTTGCGGTTGCATCTATTGTGCCGGTGCCATCAACAGTTTGCAGCCAGCCAAGCTTTTCAAAGGCTTTTATGGTTGGATATGTTAATTCTTTGTAATTAACGAGTCTGTTTTGAACTGTTTCTCTGTTGTCATCAATGCGTCTATAAAAGTTTGTGCCGCCACAAACATCGCAGACCCCATATATTTTGGGTTTGATGAATTTGTCATGATAGCCTTGACCGCAAGTCATGCAAGCATATCTGCCCAAAATTCTTTCCATTATAATTTCATCTGGAACTTTTATTTCTATTGCTGCAGTTAAATTAATGTTTTTTTCTTCTAACATCTTTTTTAAGGCGTCTACCTGTGGCAATGTTCTTGGAAAACCATCTAAGATAAAGCCTTTTTTGCAATCGTCTTCCTCAATTCTTTTTGAGACCATTTCAATAATCATGGCATCTGTTGCAAGTTCTCCTTTGTCTAAGAGCTCTTTTATTTGAGAGCCCAATGCAGAGCCGGTAGATGTTTCTTTTCTGAGCATTTCTCCTGTTGAAAGGTGAGCAATGCCTGTTTTCTCTTTGAGAATCCTTGCCTGGGTGCCTTTGCCGCACCCAGGAGCACCTGTGAATACTAAATATAAATTAGACATTATTTTTTCTTTTTATTAACAAGATTTGCTTTTTTTATTAAGCCTTCATATTGATGAGCAATCAAATGTGATTGAACTTGTGATACAAAGTCCATTGTTACTTGAACAACGATTAATAATG
>CAYJIO010000111.1:0-3570 GCA_964370255.1 uncultured Azospirillaceae bacterium | reverse complement strand
TTTTGTGGGTTAACAAACAACATGTCTAATGGGATAAGAGTGTTTTTCATCCACATTGCAACAGGCTTTACTGGAGAGAATAAAAACAACATTCCTGAGTTTTTATCTAAACTTTTTCTGTGCATTAAACCATTTTGTAGTTCTTCTGGTGTTTTTGCAACCTCAAGATTGTATGAAGCTGAAGAACTTGTTGTGTTAATTTCTACTTTTGTTGTGTTGGCGCTTTTGTTACATGCAAACAACATTAAAAAACAAGATAAAGTTACAATTTTTTTCATTATTTTTTCTCCATAAAAATGTTTATAATATTATCATATATCAAAAAAAATTGTTTTAAAGCATTTTATTCTTGTTTTATAATAATAATTGTTATAAGTTGATTTTGATTAATTAAAGAGAGGTATAATAATGAGAAATAATTTTGTTCTTTTTTTATTTGTTGTTTTGCTTGGCGGTTGTGTTAGTGCACAGTTTCCTGAGCTTGAAGAGCCAAAAAATGAAGTTATAGAATCTGATTCTAAAAACGCAGTGTATGAAAATATTGAGGCGCAACCAACAAAGCCTGTGGCAGTTGAAGAAACTTCTGAGAAAAATAAAGAAGTTGTTGAGAGCAAGGCAGAGAAAAAAGAAGAAATAATTACTCAAGCCAAAAGCGTTGAAGTAATAGAGGAGCCTGTTGATAAAACAAAAAAAACTGGGCCTGCGATTGAGCTTTTGAAAGAAACAATTTATTTTGCAGATGGCGCTAGTTCTGTTTCAAGACACAACAAGCATATTAGAAGCGCTGCAAAGTTTATAAAAGACAATAACGCAAAAGTAAAAGTTGTTGGGCATTCTTCTTCAAGAACATTAAACACAGACCCTGTGTCTCATAAAATTGCAAACTTTAATGCCTCTTTAAGTAGAGCTCAAAACGTTGCGAAAGCCTTGATAGCTGCTGGCGTTAATAAAGATGAAATTATTGTGGAGGCTTTGTCTGATAGCCAGCCCGCATATAAAGAAGTTATGCAAGAGGGTGAACGCTTAAACAGACGTGCTGAAATTTATGTTATATACTAAAGGTAGAAAGAAAAATGAATATTGAGACTAACATACATAGAGATTCTAGAATCGCAAAACTTAAAAAACTTGAGGAAATGGGTTATAATCCGTATCCATACAAATTTTCTCCAACGCATAATGCAAAAGATTTGCAAGATAAGTATGAGAGCTTGGAAGCTGGGCAAGAAACAGAAGATATGGTTGTTGTGGCAGGAAGAGCAATGGCGGTTAGAAACTCTGGCATGTTTGTTGATCTTAAGGATGAAAGCGGAAATATTCAGGTTTTTTGCCATAAAAATAATTTGGATGAGAGAAATCTTGCAATTCTTGCAAACCTCGATCTTGGTGATATTATTGGGGTTGAGGGCACAATTAGAAGAACCCCTAGAGGGGAGCTTTCTGTTAAAGCAACAAAATTTGATATTATCTCAAAATCTTTACAACCTTTGCCAGAAAAATTTCATGGGCTTAGTGATGTTGAGACAAGATATCGCCAACGTTATGTTGATTTTATTATCAATGATGAAGCAAAAGAGATATTTAAGAAACGTTGTCAAATAACATCTCAGATTAGAAAGTTTTTTGAAGAAAGAGGTTTTTTGGAGGTTGAAACTCCAACATTGCAACCAATTATGGGTGGTGCTTCTGCAAGGCCTTTTATCACACATCACAACTCTTTGGACATGGACTTGTACTTGCGCGTGGCAACGGAGCTTTACTTAAAAAGGCTTATTGTTGGCGGCTTTGAAAAAGTGTTTGAAATCGGCAAAAACTTTAGGAATGAGGGGATTGATAAATCGCACAACCCAGAGTTTACGTGTATTGAGGCTTATCAGGCTTATGCTGATTATAATGATATGATGGTTATGGTTGAGGATTTGTTCCGCTATGTTGCAACAAATGTTTTGGCATCAACAACCTTTGAATATGACGGCAATTTAATTGACTTATCTAAGCCGTTTAGAAAAGCGTCTATGATTGATTTGATTAAAGAATATGCAGGCGTTGACTTTCTGACAACAAATACTGCTGAAGAAGCAAAGGCTATGGCAAAATCTGTTGGGGTTGATGCATCTGAGTGTTTGGCTTGGGGCAATGTGGTTGCAGAAGTTTTTGATGAAAAAGTTGAGCATCATCTTATTCAGCCAACGTTTGTTTGTGATATGCCAAAAGAGGTTACGCCACTTGCAAAAACTCATAGAGAAAATGATAGGCTTGTGGAGCAGTTTGAGACTTATATGTGCGGAATGGAAATTACAAATTGTTACTCAGAACTTTCAAACCCTCTTGAGCAATTAGAAAGATTTGAAGACCAAGTTAAGGCGCGTGAAGCGGGTGATGATGAAGCACAAATGCTTGATGAAGATTTTGTTAATGCACTTGAAAATGGGTTTCCTCCTTGTGGCGGTTTTGGCATGGGGATTGACAGACTGGCAATTCTTTTATCTGGCGCGCAGTCAATTAGAGATGTGATTGCTTTTCCAACTTTGCGTAAGAAATAATGAAGAAAATAGGCTTAATTGTTTTCTCTTTTTTGCTTTCTTTTTTTGTTTTAGAAGTTTTGGCTTCTTTATATAATGATGACTGTAATAAACAAAGTTCATTAGATGTTGTTTTAGGCAATGAAAACTTGTGCCCTTATGTTTATGAGCCTTATCAAAATATTGTTTATGACTTTATATCAAAAGACATATCAACGAGCTTAGTATTTAAGAAAAATAATCAGAAATATGCAGAGCTAAAAAGCACAGACTTGCGCAAAGAAGAGGGCGAAGAGATTGTTGAAGAGGCCGCTGTTAAAGTAAAGGTTGAGGAGAAACCAAAAATAGTCATAGTTATAGACGATATGGGGATATCAAAAAAAAGGTCTTATGATATAATGTCCTTAAATGCTCCGTTAACGCTTTCTTTTTTGACATATTCAAAAAATCTTGATAAATATTTTGAGGAGCTTGAGGGGAGTGAGTTTGAAGTTATGGCTCATATACCCATGGAGGCAAAAACCAAGTTTGATGAAGCTCCTGACACCTTATATGTAAGTGAAAAAAATGAGGTGATAGAAAAAGAATTTATAAAAATGTTAGAGAAATTTGATGCCATTAAGTTTGTTAATAATCACACTGGCTCTTTGTTTACGGAAAATAAAGATAAAATGAATGTTGTTATGAAAGTTTTGAAAGAGAAAAAAATTGGCTTTTTAGACTCAAAAACTTCAGCAAAGTCTGTTGCAAAATCTGTTGCAGAAAAACATAAAGTTGAGTATTTTTCTAGAAACGTTTTTTTAGACAACAAAAATGATTTTGAATATATTATGGGTCAGTTAAAGCAAACAGAGAGAATTGCAAAAAAAAATGGCTATGCAATTGCAATTGCACACCCAAAATCTCAAACCTATAATGCTTTAAAGAGCTGGCTGGCTGAGCTTGAAGGTTTTGAAGTTGTTAATCTGCGAGATTTGAGTTTTTAGAGCCAAGATAGCTAATTTTTTGACTGGATTCCGCATCAAGTGCGGAATGACAGGAATGTATG
>CAYJIO010000110.1:0-3599 GCA_964370255.1 uncultured Azospirillaceae bacterium | reverse complement strand
CTTGCACAGGCTGGAGATAACAAAACGTTATCTGTGTTTAGTTCTATTGCCTTTTTAACAGCATCTTCCATACTTGTTGCTAGTATAATGTTATCAAAACCACTTGCGTTTAGTTCTTGGGCAAATCTGTTTGACGCCTCGCCAATTAAGATGGTTGTTTTAATGTGCTTTTTTATGCATGAGCAAAACTCATCTAAGCTTGTGTTTTTATCTGTGCCACCAGCGATTAAAACATTGTTTTGAGTTGGCGCAAAAGACTTTATGGCAACAATAGAAGCCTCTGGGTTTGTGGCTTTAGAATCGTTGTAGAACTTTGTTGTTTTTGATTGGGCAAACATCTCTAGCCTGTGTTCTGGCGCCTTAAAGCTTTTTATGGCTTTTGCAATGCTTGAGGTTGAAATACCTTCTAACTTGGCTGCAATTATGGCACACATAATGTTTTGATAATTATGATGGCCTATTATTGAGCAATCTTTTATATCTATAATTTTTTCCTCAACGCCGTTTTGCATAAAATATATTGTGTCATCTTTTATATATGAGCAGTTTTTGCCTGTGTTTTTATCAAAGAAAAAACAATCAGCATCTATGCTTTGGGCAAAGTCAACAAGGCTTTTGTCTGATGCATTTAAGACAATTGTATCTGAGCGCTCAATAACATCTGCCTTGGCATTAAAATAGTTTTGAAGGCCTTGGTGCCAATCTAAATGGTCTGGGCTAAAGTTTGTAAAAATGCCAATTCTTGGTGTTAAGGTGGGGCTCATCTGCAACTGATATGAGCTTGCCTCGCAAATATATGCGTCTAAGTTTTTATCTATTAAATCACAAACAGGAGTGCCATAATTGCCACAAGCCTCAACGTTATATGTTGTCTTAAAAATGTGCTCTATTAATGCTGTTGTTGTGGTTTTTCCGTTGGTGCCTGTGACTATTATAAATGGTGTTATTGAAACGATTGAGGCAAAGTCTAATTCTGATACAACCTCTATGTTTTTGGACTTTAGTTTTGTTATTATCTCTGAATGGGGTGGAATGCCAGGGCTTGTGATGCAAAAAGTTGCAAAGTCTATAAACTCATCTGAGTGCTTGCCCATCTCTATTTCAACGCCCATAGATTTTAACTCGTTGATTATATTTTCATCTTCTGGTCTTTTTTCTCTGCCTTCTGATAAAAGAACTTTTGCTCCTTTAAAAGCTAAATATTTGGCAACAGAAATGCCTGTTTTTGACAAACCTAAAACTAAAAACGTGTTATTAAAAAAAGTCATAACTTTTTATCCATATATTCTTTTGAAAATTTGTCACCGTGGCGAGCTTTTAGCTTTGTGATATTTCTTTGCATTATTTCTTCAAGAGGTGTGTTTAAGGCAATTGATGCTTGTGCCAAGTACCAACAAATATCGCCTAGCTCGTCTATTAATTTTTCTTTGTGAGCATCTTCTAATTTTTTGCCATGAAATTTTAGCTTTTTCCAGAAATCTGCGACTTCTCCGGCTTCTCCTGCAAGCCCTGATATGGCGTTTTCTAGCCTTGCATAGTTGCCACCTAGCCATGATGACAGCTCTTTTGAGCGCTCTTGAAACAGGGCGTCTTGAGTGCTGGTGTCTGATGCTGTTTTGTCTGCATCAATTACATATTGTCTTAAGTCCATTATATTAAAGCCTCCAACTCGTCTATATATTTTTCTATCAAGCTCAAGCCCATTTTCCAAAAGTCTTTTGACTTGGCATTAAGTCCAAATGGTTTTACTAACTCGTCATAAGATTTTGTGCCTGCAAGTGATAACATATGTAAATATTTGTCTTCAAAATCTTTTACTTTGCCAGATTGGTAAGTCATATATAATGAGTTGACCAAGCAATCTGCAAAAGAATATGCATATACATAAAATGCTCTGTGGTAGAAGTGAGAAATTTGTGCCCAGATTGGTTGTGCGTCCTTGCCAACCTCAACCCCTGTGCCAAGAGCAGATTTCATTTCTTCTGCCCAGATTTGTGCAAACTTTTCTTCTGAGATTTCTCCTTTTTTTCTCTCTTCATGACAGCGGGCTTCAAAAAAGTGAAAAGATATTTGGCGAATCGCTGTGTTTATCATATCTTCTATTTTGCCTGCTAATAAGCATATTTTTTCTTTTTTATCTTTGGTGGTCTCTAGCATGTGTTGAAAGGTTAACATTTCTCCAAACACTGAGGCAACTTCTGCTAAAACCATTGGAGTGTCATCTTGCAAGGGTCCTTGGATTTTTGACAAGCGCATATGGCAGCCATGCCCTAACTCATGCGCTAGTGTTAAGGCGTCTCTTCTTTTGCCTGTCCAGTTTAAGAAAAGGTATGGGTGGTCAAAATATGGCATTGCATATGCACCGCTTTTTTTGCCGTCTTTTGGCATTACGTCTACCCATGCGTTTTTGAAGAATGGCTCTGCAATTTCTCTTAATTTTGGGGAAAAACGCTCATAAGCGTCTAAGACCATAGGAACAGCGTCTTGATAATCCATATCTGAGGATTTGGCAAATGGAAGGGGGGCGTTTCTGTCCCAATATGTAAGCTTTTTTATGCCCATTAATTTTGCTTTTATTTTATAATATCTATGAGAAGTTGTTTTGTATTTTTCTTTGACTGTATTTGCCAAGTTTTCTACAACTTTATCATCAACAAAGTTATTTAAATTTTCTTGCGAGAATGGTTTTTTATAACCACGCTTGCTGTCGCCAATTGATTTGTCTTTGATGAGGGTGTTATAAATTAAGGCAAACAAAGATATGTTTTCTTGAGTTACTCTGGCAAACTCTGCGCCTGCTTTTTGTCTTGTTTTTGAGTCTTTGCTCATAAGCAAAGTTGAGAGCTCCGCGTCTGAGTATTCCTTGCCATCTACTGTGTATTTTAGCTTTGCGCAAGTTTCATCATAAAGTCTTACCCAGTTTGAGTGCGCTGGGGTTGATTTTAATAATAAAATTTCTTCTAACTCTTCTGATAATTCATAATCTTTATAACGTCTGATGTTTTTTAAAAATGGAAGGAAGAAGCTGTCTTTTGATATTTTTGTAAAAGTTTTTTCATCAAGCTTGTTTATTTCTAATGAAAAGAATATTAATGGCTTGCCATATTCTGTTAATTTTTCTTCTATGTTTTGATAAAAAGAAAGGGCTTCTTTGTTATTAAACTGGGTTGATACGTTTAAGTATGCAAAGATGCCTAGCTTTGATGCTATGGCAGACATCGCCTCGTATTCCTTAAGGGCTTTATTGAAGTCTCTTGCGCTTAATTTGGCAATTTTTGTTTTATATTTTTTTGCAAAATCTTCTACATTTTTTTTGTATGTTTTAAGGTCTTTATCAACTTGTTTGTCTTTGATTGATTTGTATATGTCTGTTAAGTCCCAATTTAATGATGCTTTCATTTTTATCTCCTTATATTTATTATTATAGTATAGTTATAATTTATTAAAATATTAATAATGAGGGGGAGGAGTTTCTTCTGACTGGGGCTTTATGCCTGTTTGAGAAACCAGCTCATGGAGGTATTTGTTTTCTTTTTTTAATTGAGCAATTTCTTTGCCTTGTTTTATTACAATCTCGTTTAACTCCTCTAACATATTTT
>CAYJIO010000109.1:2547-3647 GCA_964370255.1 uncultured Azospirillaceae bacterium | reverse complement strand
GCTGTTCTAACGATAACCGCTTTATGAACATCACCTTTTTTTACTTTCCCTCTTGGGATAGCATCTTTAATAGATACTACAATAACATCACCCACAGAAGCATGCATTCTTTTAGATCCGCCAAGGACCTTAATGCACATAACCTGACGAGCACCGCTGTTATCAGCAACATCTAAGTTAGTTTGCATTTGTATCATTTAATTAATCCTTTTTCTCAGTGTTATTAGCAACAACAACCCAAGACTTAGTCTTAGAAATTGGTTTAGACTCTTCAATCTTAACCACATCACCAGTGCTAAATTGGTTTGTTTCATCATGAGCTTGATATTTTTTGCTCTTTTTAATGAATTTTTTATAAACAGGGTGCATAACTTGGCGTTCAACTTTTACTACCACAGTTTTGTCTTGTTTATCGCTTACAACAACACCTTGTAAAATACGTTTAGGCATTATTTATTCTCCTCTTTATTAGCTAAAGCAGTATTTACTTTAGCAACTTCACGACGATTTTTTCTAATACTTGCAGTATTAGTCAAAGTGCCAGTAGAGTGTTGAATTCTAAGATTGAATTGTTCTTTTTTCAAAGTAATCAATTTTTCATTCAATTCTTTTGCACTCAACGCGCTCAAGTTTTCTTTTTTGTTTGTTTCTTTTTTAGCCATTATTATGCTCCTTCTTTCATGTCTGAGGCAAGACGCTTAACAAACTTTGTTTGAACTGGCAATTTTGCAGCACCTAACTTAAGTGCAGATCTTGCCAATTCTTCAGAAACGCCTTCTACTTCAAACATAATTCTACCTGGGTGAACGCGAGCTGCCCAATATTCAACAGACCCCTTACCTTTACCCATACGAACCTCAGCAGGCTTATCAGTAACTGGCAAATCAGGAAAAATTCTAATCCATACTTTACCAGCACGTTTCATCTCACGAGTAATCGCACGACGAGCCGCCTCAATTTGGCGAGCTGTAATACGCTCAGGAGACAAAGCTTTCAAGCCAAATGTACCAAAGTTTAACTCATATCCGCCTTTTGCGTTGCCATGAATACGGCCTTTGTGCATTTTGCGAAATTTTAATCTTTTTGGACTTAACATATTT
>CAYJIO010000109.1:0-2447 GCA_964370255.1 uncultured Azospirillaceae bacterium | reverse complement strand
AACTTTTGAATATCTTTTCTTAAAGTTTCAATATCTTGTCCTTTTTTGCCAATTACAACACCTGGACGAGCAGTATGAATTGTAACTTTTGCTTTTTTAGTCGGACGCTCAATAACAATTCTTGCAATACCGGCAGCTGCCAATTTCTTTTGCAAAAATTCTCTAATTTTAACATCTTCATGAAGGAATTTTACATAATCACCTTCAGCATACCATCTTGAATCCCAAGTACGGTTAATGCCTAAACGAAGACCAGTAGGGTTTACTTTTTGTCCCATCTAATTACTCCTTCTCAGTTAAAACAATTGTTAAGTTAGAGAAAGGTTTTAAGATGCGAGCACCTCTACCTCTACCTCTAGCGTGCATTCTTTTCATAACAAGGCCTTTACCAACAAAAGCTTCAGAAACCACTAATTTGTCGATATTTAATCCATTGTTATTTTCAGCATTTGCAATAGCAGATTTTAATGTTGCCAACACTTGATTAGAAACTCTCTTTTTAGAGAAAGTTAATTCAGCAACAGCTTTTTCTACTTTCAAACCTCTGATTGATTCTGCAACCAAGTTAAGTTTATATGGAGAAGTTCTAATTGATTTGCAAATCGCTTTTGCTTGTTTATTATTATTTTCTACCATTTTTATTTCCTCTTAGCCTTTTTATCTGCAGCATGACCCCAATAAGTGCGAGTCGGTGCAAATTCACCAAATTTGTGACCAATCATATCTTCTGTAACCAAAACAGGGATAAACTTATGACCATTGTGCACGCCAAATGTCAAACCAACAAATTGTGGTAACATTGTAGAACGGCGAGACCAAATTTTAATCACTTCGTTTCTGCCAGATGATCTAGCTTTATCTGCTTTTTTTAGAAGATAACCATCAACAAATGGGCCTTTCCAAACGGAACGTGTCATTATTTTATCTCCCTATTTCTTTTTATTTGCATGACGAGATCTTATAATATATTGATCTGTCTTTTTGTTAGAACGAGTTTTCTTACCCTTAGTTGGTTTGCCCCATGGGCTAACTGGGTGACGTCCACCAGAAGTACGACCTTCACCACCACCCATTGGGTGATCAACTGGGTTCATGGCAACACCACGAGAAACCGGACGATTACCCAACCATCTGTTTCTACCAGCTTTACCAAGATTTGTGTTTTGGTTATCTGGGTTTGATACCGCACCAACTGTTGCCAAACATTCTTCACGAACGATTCTTAATTCGCCAGAAGAAAGCTTAAGTTGTGCATAACCAGCATCTTTACCAACTAATTGAGCATAACAACCAGCAGAACGAACCATTTGTCCGCCTTTGCCAACTTTCATCTCAATATTGTGAATAATAGTCCCAACAGGCATATTTTTCAAAGGCATAGCATTACCAGGTTTAATGTCTGCTTTATTAGCAGCAATAACTTTATCACCAGCTTTTAATCTTTGTGGAGCGATGATATAAGCTTTTTCTCCATCTGTGTAATTTACTAATGCAATGAAAGAAGATCTGTTTGGATCATATTCAATTCTTTCAACAGTTGCTTCAACATCAAATTTATTACGTTTGAAGTCAATAATACGATATTTACGTTTATGACCGCCACCAATTCTTCTTGATGTTACATGACCAAAATTGTCTCTACCACCAGTTTTTGTTAAACCAACTGTAAGAGTTTTTTCTGGTTTTCCTTTGTATAACTCACTTCTGTCAACGATAACAAGTTGACGCATAGAAGGAGTAGTAGGTTTAAATGATTTTAACGCCATAATATTATACTCCTGTCGTTACGTCTAAAGCTTGACCATCAGCCAAAGAAATAATCGCTTTTTTATAGTCAGAACGGTTGCCCAAATGACCTCTAAAACGTTTTTCTTTACCAAATTGTTTAATAGTATTAACTTTAACAACGTTTACATTAAAAATAGCTTCAACAGCAGCTTTAATGTCTGCTTTTGTTGCATCAATAGCAACTTTGAAGATATATTTTCCAGCTTCTGAAGCAATCATAGATTTTTCAGTAATAACTGGTCTAGTTAAAGTGTCATACATTTTTGCAGTTATTTCATTAGATTTTTTACTCATTTTAGTCTCTCCCCTAATAAAACAACAGCGTCTTTAGTCAAAACTAATTTTTCACGACGCAAAATGTCATAAACGTTAGCACCAACTGTTGGCAAGATATCCAAACCAACAATACTTCTTGATGCAAGAGCAAAGTTTGTATCAACCTCTTTACCCGCAACAACCAATGAGTTGTCTAAACCGCAAGTTTTTACGATGTTTAACAAATCTTTAGTTTTTGGAGCAGATAATTTAGCATCTTCAATGATAATAATATTACCTTCTTTTGCTTTTGCAGATAATGCAGTTTTTAAACCCAGTTTTCTGAATTTTTTAGTCAATTCATGAGAATGATCTCTAACAACTGGACCAAAAGCCACACCACC
>CAYJIO010000108.1:3232-3655 GCA_964370255.1 uncultured Azospirillaceae bacterium | reverse complement strand
AGCCCTAAAGTAACACCTATGATGGCGCAGTACCTGCAAACAAAGGAACAATACCCTGAATGTTTATTGTTTTATAGAATGGGTGATTTTTATGAATTATTCTTTGAAGATGCAGTAACTGCTGCGGCTGAACTTGATATAGCACTAACTAAACGTGGTAAATATTTGGACGAAGATATTCCTATGTGCGGGGTTCCACATCATGCTTATGAAAACTATTTAATCAGGCTTATAAAAAAAGGATTTAAAATAGCGGTTTGCGAACAACTAGAATCCCCTGCCGAGGCTAAGAAAAGGGGCGCTAATTCCGTAGTTAAACGTGATGTTGTAAGAATTATAACCCAAGGAACCTTGACCGAAGATGTTGTTCTTGACGCAAAGTCTAATAATTTTTTATTAGCAGTTACAATTAATAATAAAAAT
>CAYJIO010000108.1:0-3222 GCA_964370255.1 uncultured Azospirillaceae bacterium | reverse complement strand
ACTGGGGAATTTCAAACTTTAGCTAATGAAAACAACATTAGCAACCTGTCTAATATTTTAACCAGATTTAATCCAAAAGAAATTTTGGTTGCGGATACTGTATATGATTCCGTTTTGCGCCCTGCTTTTATTGGCTTTGAGAAAAACGTGACTACATTGCCTTTGAATAGATATAATCTTGCAAGTGCAAAACAAAGGTTACAATCTTTTTATCAAGTTTCTGCTTTAGATACTTTTGGCAATTAAGTCAAAATAAATTTATGGAAATTGATAATGCATCAATGCGTAATTTGGAAATTTTTACCAATACAAGAGGTGAAAAAATAAATTCTTTAATGTCGGTTATAAATGATACAATTACAAGCGCTGGCAGCAGAATGTTATACCAATTTATGGGGATGCCTTTGTTGGATATAGAGGCTATAAATAAACGTTATGATATGGTTGATTTTTTCATTAACAATAATGATATAAGGATAAAATTACGTTATATCTTGGGGCTTATGTCTGATATTGAAAGATCTTTATCCAGAATATCTTGTGGGCGCGGTGGACCGCGTGATTTATTAGCCGTTGGTATTACATTGGATTTAATCCCTGAAATAAGAAACCTTATTAATAATGTTGGGCAGAATACTCAAGAAATAGCTTATGAAGTTCCAATAGAATTGCAAAATGCTATGGAAAAATTGGGTTTTTATAATGATTTATGTGCAACCTTGCGCCAAGCATTGCAAGAAGAAGTTCCGTTATTGGCAAGGGATGGTAATTTTATTGCAACTGGGTATGATGCTGGTCTTGATGCAATTAAGGTTAAAAGAGATGAAGGAAAAAGATTAATTGCAGAACTTCAAGCAAAATATTCTTCATTAACAGCAGTATCAAATTTAAAAATTCTTTACAATAATCAACTTGGATATTTTATAGAAGTAAGTTCAAAATTTGGAGATATATTGCTGGGGATGTCTGATAAGTTTATTCACAGACAAACTATGGCTAATGCTATGCGTTTTTCAACCGAAGAACTTATTAATTTAGAAGAAGAAATAAGAAATGCCGGGGATAAAGCCTTGGCTATGGAATTGGATATTTTTGCAAGCCTTTGCGATGCAGTGCTTCAAAAATCTGAAGAAATTACAACTACGGCAAAAGCTATTGCTTTGATTGATGTGATGGCTGGTTTTGCAAATATAGCTGTGGTTAATAATTATAGACGACCAATACTTGATAACTCTTTTGATTTTGATGTAAAAGGGGCGCGTCATCCAATTGTTGAACAATCATTAAAAAAAGGGGATAAAGAGTTTATCGCTAATGATTGCGAACTTGCTAAAAGATTATGGATTTTAACTGGTCCTAATATGGCTGGTAAAAGTACGTATTTAAGACAAAATGCTTTGTTGGTTATTATGGCACAAATGGGATGTTTTGTCCCTGTTGATTCTATGCGAATGGGGATTGTTGATAAGTTGTTTTCACGGGTTGGGGCGTCTGATGATATTGCGCGGGGACATTCGACTTTTATGGTGGAAATGATTGAAACCGCAACAATTTTAAACCAAGCAACAGAAAAATCTTTGGTAATTCTTGATGAAATTGGGCGGGGGACTGCCACATTTGATGGATTGTCAATTGCTTGGGCGGTGGTTGAATATTTACACGATAAAATAAAATGTAGATCATTATTTGCAACCCATTATCATGAACTTGTGGCTTTGGCATCTCGACTTGATAATATTGCGCTGGCTACTATGAAAGTCAAGGAATGGAAAGGTGATATTATTTTTCTTCATGAAGTAACTTCTGGTTCAGCGGATAGATCGTATGGGATTCATGTGGCAAAACTTGCAGGACTTCCCGAAATTGTTATCAAAAGGGCAAAAATAATTTTGGAAGAACTTGAAGCATCGGATAGTAAATCGGCAAAAACCATTATTGAAGAATTACCATTATTCCAAGCAATTTTGCAAGAACCTGTCACCATCAATACAAATGAAAATCATCCTTTGTTTGAAGAATTGGGTGCTTTGAACCCTGATGATTTAAGCCCAAAAGAAGCATTAGAAAAAATTTACAGCTTAAAAAAATTATTGGATTAAAATCTATTTACATTTAAATTAACTTGTTATTATATTTTTCATTCTTGCTATTTTGGGATAATTCGTGTAATTTTTAGCTTATGTTTGAACAAATTCATAATTTTATAATCGATAATATTCTTTTGGTGGCAATAGGGGTTACTTTTCTTTTCTTTGTTTTTAAAAGATAGAACAATTGCTTTATTATCACGGGAAGCATCTTCTTTTAAAGAAATTTTGGAATTTTCGCCGGAACCATTTTTTGTTTGGTTGTATGATAAGAAAAAAAGACCCCATCCCCTTGCATCACGTAAACTTTCCATCATTCTTGAGCTTGAAAAAGGGCGCAATACCGATTTTACAGAAGTATTGGAAAAAATCGAAAATCCCCAAGCGCTTGCGGATGCTTTTGAAAGCTTAAAAAACACAAATGAAAGATTTGTAACGGATATAAAATTAAAAGATAAAGACAGATATTTTCTTTGCGATGGGAATAAAATCGTTACTTTTGCTGGGGAAGAACTTGCCCTTATCATTTGGTTCAAAGATATTAGTGATAAATTTGTATCTTTACAAAAAAATAAAGAAGTTCTTGAAAACCTAGAGCAAGAAAAAAATTATTATGAAAAAATAATCAATGCATTGCCTTTTCCAATATGGGTTCGTAATGACGGGCAATTGATTTCTGATTGCAATACAAATTATATAAAAGCCGTGGAAGCTAACGATAAAAGCGAAGTTAAACAAAATCACGTCGAACTTGCTCAAGGTGATGATGTTAAAGAAATCCGTTCCTTGGCGGTTATGGCGGGGCGGGAAAACAAGCAACAACGAAAAGTATTCCCAATCATTATGAACTCGGAACTTAAAAATGTTGAAATTAACGAATCCGTTATTGATAATGATAAAACCATAGCTAAAAAACATGAAGTTTTTGATAAAATCATAGAATCAGCCCCCGTTGGAATTGTGGTTATGGATGATAAGCTTAATATAAAATACTTTAACAAAGACTTTTTAAAAATATGGCAAATCGGGGAAGATGTTATGAATTCCCTTACCACTTTAAGCGATTTACTAGGGCAACTTAATAAACAAAGAAAATTGCCTGAATATCATGATTTTTCAGCTTATAAAGAAGATC
>CAYJIO010000107.1:0-3692 GCA_964370255.1 uncultured Azospirillaceae bacterium | reverse complement strand
TATCTTTTGCATTAAAAAGGTTTATGCCAGCGCTGATTAACAAAAACAAAATGATAAATGGCAATATTAAAATTGCTGCATAAAAAAACAAAAACACAATCACCGCCATAAAAAACAGCCCAATTGCTCCTGTCAATATATTGCTAAATCCGTTCATAAAATTTTCCTCTTAACATATATATAGCATTTCTGTTTATTATTTGCAACAAAGATTTGACTTTATTATAATAAACGAGTTATATTATAACATATATTTAAAAAGCTGGAGAAAAAACAATGGCAAAAGCAAAAAACGTTAATGAATTTGTTGAAAAAATTGACAACGCAAAAAAACTAAACCCCAAAGACTTATCGTCAGATCAAGACTTAACAATTGCAATAATGAATCTTATTTCAATTGAAGAGCACCTTATTTTTTCTGGCGCCAAAACTGGCAAAAACTCTTTTTATGACCTTATAGAAGACGTTAGAGAACTTAGAAAAAACCTAATGCTAAAAGTTATCCCAACATATGAGGGTGAGGTTTGGTGCATATCAAAGCACTTGCTTGCATCTTCAATGCGTTTAATGGAGGTTGGCACAAAGCAGCAATCATTAAATAATAAAAAAGAAGCATATGAGCTTTTTAACCAAGCTTATGACTTATACTGCCTATTCTGGGGACTTAATATGAATATGCTTAATGTAGATGATGTTAAATGGGTTGAAACAAGCCTTGAAGACGTTCAAAAAATCAAAGAAAAAGTTGCAATAAAAGCCCCAATAAAACAAGACAAAGTAACAGAGGCCGCACAAGGTGGCGCCTGGGCAAAAATGAAAGGCTTTGTTAAAAAAGCCGTTGACTGTTGCATAGAATAAGGAAAAAACAATGAAAAATATTTTTATAGCACTATCAATTTTATTAATATCTGCTTGCTCAAAAACAGAAATATCTGATGACAAAATATATTTATTTTATTCAAAAAACTGTGGCTATTGTCATGTTGCAATCAAAGATATTGCAGAAGCTCACCCCAAATTAGAGATAGAAATGGTTGATGTTGAAAAAAACAACGGATATGACCTCTTCGTAGCTTGCGCAAAAAAACATAATTTAGGAAACCGCATCGGCACACCTCTTTTATGCATCGCAGACAATTATATGATGGGTTGGTCAAAGGATTCTATATACACCTTTAACGCAAAAGCAAAAAACTTTATAAAATAACAGCAACCTTAAATATATTTGCAAGCATAAATAAACCAATAAATGAAATGATTGCAGCAAGAAGTGGAGTTAAGACCCAACCTATTGAGATTTTTCCCAATAAGCTCCACTTTATTGAGTTGCTACCTTTTGCAAGCCCTATTCCAATTATTGCACCAACAATTGCCTGAGAGCTTGACACAGGCACTAAAGGAATTGGCGGCAAGCCAATATCTATAAATAAGTTCTGCAAACCTTTTGAAGAAAATATAAATAATACCAATGCCTGAGCAAACACAACAACCAACGCCACAATAGGAGACATCTCCATTAATGAATTGCCAACGGTTTCTATTACTTTTTTTGAATATGTAATAATACCAATTGCAATCATAATAGCCCCAATCAAAAACAAAGTTTGCACATCACTTAGTCCAAACACGCCTTCAATTGGAGAAGATTTTACAAACACGCCCATAACATTGGCAATATTATTTGCCCCCAAAGAATATGCCCCAAATGCCCCAACAATAACAAGGCCGATTCTAGTATACATATCTTGCCTTAACAAATGCATTTTTGACGTTCTTAAAATCTGTTTTATAATCAAAAACAAAATAGCTGCAACAACACCTGCAATAAGCGGACAAACAACCCAAGTAGAAAATATTTTTGACAACAAAGAAACATCTGTTGGTTTATGAGCATAAAAATTCCAGCCAATGATTGCCCCAACAATTGCCTGAGAAGTAGATACAGGTATGCCAGTCTTTGACATAAAAGCAACACAAAGAGCAGCTGAAAGTGTTACAATAAAAGCTCCACCAAGGGCATTAACAGAACCCAAAGCATCAAGTGTGTCAGACACCCCAGCACCAGATATAACAGAGCCTAGTATAACAAAAACAGAACCAATTATTGCAGCGGTCTTAAAGCGCATCATTTTTGAGCCAACCGCTGTGCCAAAGACATTTGCGGCGTCATTGCCCCCCAAAGACCACCCCAAAAACAAACCTGAACTTAAGAAAAACAAAAACTCAAGCATATTATAAATCTCTTTTTATAGCAAATATTGCCAAAGCATCAACACAATCTTCTGCAATATCTGCAATATCTGCAATAGAGTTAACAAAGTCACTTAATTGCATTTTTTGCGCCAACTCCATATCAGAATCAAAAATAGATCGCTTAAGCTCGCCAGAAACCAAATCTGTCTCATGCTCAATGAAATATACTTTCTGAGAAAAATCCCTAACCGCTGCCAAGTTCTTAAAAAATGAGCGAGATGCAATTTTTAAGTTTTCTGCACATTCACAAACCCAGTCCACAAGCTCTAATATTTTTTTATGATATTCTTGTGGTATCTCTGGCTGTTCTATATAAAACTTATAAGAAACCTCATCAAACTTATTAATAACTTTGTCAAGTTGTTCAACCAATTGCAACACATCCGCCCGCACATCAGGAATAAGGTTTTGCGTATATAAGCTTGTCTCAATATCTCTTCTTAATGCGTCTGCTTGGGTTTCAATTTCTTTTATTTCTTTGTTTACTTTTTTATAAGTAGCACTTCTTTTCTCAGACATATATTCTTTCATAGCTTTTTGAAAAGACATAGACACTTCCATTATTTTATCATGAAATAAATCTATTTTGCTTTCTAGTTTTTTTGTTTTAACAAAAGGGCTCATATTCTTAAACATATTTTTCTCCTAATAACTATATATTATACTTGCAATAAATTAAATTTTTGCTAACGTATATGAGTTATAACAAAAAAAGGATATAAAAACATGAAGAAAATAAACTCTATACACGTTTCTGTTGTTGCTTTGGTATTATCTTTAGTAGCAATATTAATGTGTTCTCTAAACTGCAAAAAATCACAAAACGTTGAAGAAGTTTTAACAAACAATCCAGAGATTGTTGTTAATGCTATGCAAAACTATGAAAGAATTGCTGCAGAAAAACAAAGAGAAGAAGCAAAAAAAGCAATCCAAAACAGCTTATCAGAAATTCAATCTTCTGACGCTGGCGTTATTGCCAACCCAGAAGGCTCAATCGTATTGGTAGAGTTCTTTGACTATTCTTGCGGATATTGCAAATCAATTGCTCCTGTTTTAGAAGAAATTGCTCAAAAAAACCCAGACGTAAAAATCATTGGTCGTGAGCTAACTTTCTTAGGTCCAATCTCTCAATATGCAGCAAAAACAACTCTAGCTGCAAAAGAGCAAGGCAAATATGCAGAAGTTCACAAAGCTTTAGTAGGATTTAAAGGCCGTTTGTCAGAAGCAAAAATTGACGAGTTAGCAGTTTTAGCTGGAGTTAATTTAGAACAACTAAAAACAGATATGAACTCTGATAAAGTTGCTCAGCAATTAGCAAAAACAAATGAGCTTGCAGGCAAAATTCAAGTAAGAGGTGTTCCAACACTTATCTTAAATGATGAAGTATTGCAAACTTTAGACCCAGCAGTTATTCAACAAGCAATCGACGCTTTGAAATA
>CAYJIO010000106.1:0-3696 GCA_964370255.1 uncultured Azospirillaceae bacterium | reverse complement strand
TTGATTTTTTCTTTTTTATAAATTGCCATCATTTCTTGCTGGAGTCTTAATTTGTCATCTTTATATCTGTCTTGAATTTCTTTTAATTTTGGCTGAACTTTTTTCATCTTTGACATACTATCAAAACTTTTGTTAGCAATTGGGAACATTGCAAGCCTTAACAACGCTGCAAACAAAAGAATCGCCCAACCCATGTTGCCAATTAAGTTATATAAAAAGTCTAGAACATAAAAGAATGGCTTGGTTAAAAAGTAATACCAACCAAAGTCCACCGCCAGATCAAATTTTTTGATGTTTAAGTCTTTTGTATATTCATCTAAAAGCTTAATTTCTTTAGCGCCTGCAAATAGTCTTAAGTTGTTTATGCCAACAGAAGATGGTTGAATTGTTATGGCAGAACCAACATAATCTGCTTGATATGTGTTTTTGCCAGTTCTAACAAATTTTGCAGATGCACTTGAGTTATCATCAAAGATAATTGACGAGAACCAATATTTGTCTGAGAATCCGAGCCAGCCTTCTTTTGACTTATATGTTTTGTCTTCTTTCTCATCTAGGTCATCTAGGTCTAGTTCTTCTAAGTTGTCATCTAAAACGCCAATAAAGCCCTCATGGACAACGGCTATGGCTTTTTCTTCGTGCTGGTTTTTTGAGATTAAGGCAAATGGGTATAAATCAACAACCTTGCCTGTTTTGTTTTCAACAATTTGTTCAACATTAAACATATAATTCTCATCTAAGCTAATTTTTTGGATGAACTTTAGTCCTTGATTGTTGTTATATTCTAACACAACTGGAGATGTGGGAGCTAGGTTTTTGTTGCCATTAACACTCCATAGTGTGTCTTTTGTTGGCAAAACAATGCTTTTGTCTTGGCTCAGCCAACCAAACTCTGCAAAATATGGGTTTTTTGTTTGAGATGGATAAAAAAGCTCAACATCTTTTGAATCCTTTTGCAAAGATTGTTTATATTTTAAGAGGTTTAGCTCATCAACCCTTGCGCCTCTTAAATTTATTGAGCCTGAAAGAGAATTGTTTTTAATTGTTATTCTTTTGTCTTTTGCAAGCGCTTCTTTGGTGTCTAGAACAGGGGCGTCAAATGCAAGCTTGTCTATATCAAATGCGGGATTTTCTTGTATAGCATTTACAACAGGTGTTGTTGAAGCATTTTGTTTTTTTTCAGGAAACAAGAAGTTTATAAAACCAATTGCAACAACAGATAAGACAATTGCTAATATTAAGCTATTTTTTTCATTTTTCATAATCATATTCCTTTGTTATTAAAATACTTATTTTTATTCTTTTGGCAAGTATTTTTATTGATTATTAGAAAACTCTTATTATATTAATATTTATAAGGAGAAAAATTATGAAATCAATTACAGACGACACATTTGAACAAGAAGTAGAAAAAGAAACCGGTTTGGTTTTGGTAGATTTTTGGGCAGAATGGTGTGGGCCTTGTCGCCAACAACTACCTATTTTAGAAGAAATATCTTCAGAGATGGGCGCAAAAATCAAAATTTGCAAAGTTAATATTGATGACAACCCAAAAATAGCAACCGACTTGGGTATCAGAAGTATTCCTGCTCTATATATGTTTAAGGACGGGAAACAAGTTGATGTTAAAATCGGCCTTAATGGAAAGGGAACGCTAGAGACTTGGATTAAGAACAACGCATAACAACGGTGCCGCTAATGCGGCGCTTTTTTTATTGACAAATCAGAATGCTGGCATAGTATAAGCAACATTATAAATAATAACTTAAAAATTATGAAACAAAAAGAAACGATCTTTATTGATCTTGATGGATCTTGTTATCCGTCGTCGCAGTTGAGCATGGCAGATATGGTAAATGCTGTTATGGAAGAGATTTGTGCAAGTTTGTCACCAAAAGAAGCTAAAGGAGTGTCTGAGCTTTGTATTAACAAGGGGCACCTTGGAGTCTTTAACTACCTTTTTGCAGCTCAGAAACTTGAGCCTGAGAGCTTTGAGGACGCCTGTAAAAATGTTGTTGAGAGGATTGACTATGGAAGAGTCTTGCCTAATCCCCTTCTTTTAAAGCAGATAAACTCTCTTAAAGAAAGATTTGATGTCTATGTGTTTACAAACAATGTAAGACCGCACGTAGAGAAAGTATTTCAAAGACTTTTTAATATGAGCATTGAAGAAACAGGCATTGTTTGTTTTGATATTGTGTCAACTTATCAAGATGGTCGATTTCATCCCAAACAAACAGACGGACTTGATGTGTTGTGCAAACAACTAAAAATTAATCCTAAAACTTGTTTGCTTATAGATGATACGCAAAAAAACTTGGATGCCGCCAAAAAATTTGGCTTGAAAACCATTTTACTCAAAGACAATGATGACATTGTTAAAAAACTAAAGGCTCTTTTATAAGAGCCTTTTTTGTTTGTTTTATTTTTTGTGAACACTTCTTGCTGATAGTGAAATTGCTTTTTCAATATCTTTTTCTGTGCACAAGCCAATTCCCACTGGGTTTTTGGGGCGCAACATAGATGACTCTCTGTGAGTGCCGTTTCTGATTGCCTCAATTGTTGGCTTGGTTGTGCCTATTAATTTGCAGATTTGAGAGTCCATAAGGTCTGGGTAGTTTTTAACCAACCACAAAACACCTGCTGGCTTGTCGCTTCTTTGAGATGGAGATAGCATTTTTTTTGTTTTTACATTTTTTATTTTAACGTTTCTTTCAACGTCGTTCGCTTGCAATGACGCACTGTCGTCTGCCTCGCAACGTTTGATTTCTTCAAAAGAAAGTTGGTTGTTGTCAATTGGGCTTAGGCCTCTGATGTTTGACGAAACATCTCCATCAGCGATTGCTTCAATTTCTAACTCGTGCAATTGGCAGAAGTCTGCAATTTGGCTGAATGTTAGGGTTGTGTTTTCAACTAACCATACAGCGGTTGCTTTTGGCATTAATGGTTGTGGCATTTTTATTCTCCTTATATTTATATACGTGGAATATAAATCAAAATCTTGGCAAGTCAATATAATTGTTGATTGGCAAATTGTTTTTTTGAAAAAAATCATAAAAAAAGGCAGAAAATCAAGAAATTTGTGCATAGTTTTATAAAAGTTGCTTGACATCTTAAGATTTAGAGGCTTAAATTTTTTTGTGAGCGTTGATTTGCAACGATTTGCAAAAGCGCGCTACTTGTTTAACACTTTTTTTATTAGGAGAATTCCCGTGAATAAAAATGATATCATTTCTGCAATCGCTGAAGAAGCTGGTTTAACTAAAGTTGATGCTGGTAAAGCATTAGACGCATTTGTTGCTTGTGTAACAAAATCTTTGAAAAAAGGCAACGAAGTTCGTTTAGTTGGCTTTGGTACTTATAGCGTTTCTAAAAGAGCTGCTACTACTGGTCGTAACCCACGTACTGGTGAAGCTATTAAAATTAAAGCTCGCAATATGCCAAAATTCAAAGCTGGTAAAGGTCTTCAAGACGCTTGTAACTAATTTTTAGTTTAAGAAAAAGCTTTATAAAAAGGGAGGTTTTACCTCTCTTTTTTGTATAATATAAATTTTTTTGAAAAAAAGTCTTGCAATATAAATTTTATTTGTTTATAAGGTTTTTATTCCAACTGATGGGCGATTAGCTCAGTTGGTAGAGCGCCTCGTTTACACCGAGGATGTCGGGAGTTCGAGTCTCTCATCGCCCACCATTTAA
>CAYJIO010000105.1:0-3744 GCA_964370255.1 uncultured Azospirillaceae bacterium | reverse complement strand
AACCCCATCTCAGGCAAATACCAAGAGCGATATTCAACTTGGTTAATTGCAGCGCAATACATTACAGCAGGATAAAAATTTGGCGCATTTGTCTGAAAAGTCGTAATAGCCTCAACCCCGCTAAATTCTTGCAGCGCTTCTCTTCTTGTTTTCTTAAAACCTTTGGGTGGGCTAATTCTTAAACTAATAGGATTGCTGCTCCACTCTTTATATTCTTGACTAAGAGACAAAGCAACTCTTCTTTCTGGAGCAAAAACAATTGCAATTGGGTATTTTCCATCTTCTAGTTTGCTAGAGCAACTAAGGTCATAAAACAAAAAATCTCCAATATTACAAGGGCTTTGAGCCATTGCATTTGTTGACATAAAAATAAGTGTTAAAAGTATTTTTTTCATATTTATTCCTCACTAAAGTATTCTGCATTTATATCCAGCTCATAAAGAGCATAGAACGTTATCGTATAATCTAATATTCCAACATAGTTTTTCAATGGTGATTTTAGATTAAGTAGGTGCGCTGCACCTCTGCCTTGCAAAGGTTCTCCCTTATACCTAGACAATTGCCTAGAATATCTGAACGCCTCAAAATCAAGAGACGAATTTATTTTATTGGCAAATGCCTCCATAGATTTTGTTTTTGTGCCAAACATTTTAATTTTATAATCTGCATTACTCGCATCAGGGGCAAGCCCTGTGCCGTCCCAGCTAAGTTCTTTATACAAAGAGTTTGCTCTTTCAACGATTCTAGAGCGTCCCCAGTTTGTCTCAATTCCAGATATTGCAATCAATAAAGATGGTGATATTACATCTATTTTTTCTAAAAGTTTTTCTTTTATATACTCATATCTTATCTTGCCTTTTAGCCTTGTAAAAACATCATATTTTTTTGCTTTTTCTTCAAGCAACGCTTTTTCTTTGTCGGTTGCATCTTCAAGGTTGATTTTTTTTACAGAAGTTCTTTCTTGCAAAATATTTTTATTAACTTCTTTTACTATTGGCTTTAACATTTCAATATAGTCTAGCTCAACCTTATACTCACTCAAAGACTTCGCGTTTGCATTAAAACAACACAGATTAAATATAATGATTAGCGCAAGGCAAACTTTTTTCATCTTCATTGCAGCCCTTCTTTTATAACTTCAAGTTTTAACAAAGCTTTTTGCAAATAATAACCAAGATTATATAAGTGGTTTGCAGAAGAAGAACTTCTGTTTGCGTTTTTTACAATTGTTGGAGAAACCTTGCAAGCATTTTCAAGCGACTTAATAACAGATGTTATTGGCTCATATAAGTTTGTTTCTATCAAAACATTTTTATAATCATGGCTCATAGCTTTTAAGAACAACAAATATGCATAAGCTTTTCCCTGATTATAATAAAAGACATCGTCAATATTTTCATCTTCAATGTTTGCTTTATCAATCTTATTAAGGCTAATACTTAAAGACTTATCTATTGTGTTTATAAGGTATAAAAAGGAGAACTTATCAAGCGCCAAGCCATTTGCAAGCGGGCTTGATTTTTTGATAAGAACGCGACTTTTCTTATATTGAGAGGCAGCAGATGGCACGGGTAAAACACCACCTTTTTCAAACATCCATATTTTTCCATCATAAGCCAAAAGCTCACTTGCCTCAAAAAGCTTTTTGTCAGACTTTGCAAATGATGCAAGAGAGTCTACAATAATAGAGTTTGCCTTCATAACCCCAAGCTGAAAATTTGGGAGATTATCCAAAAAATAAGTCGGAAAGAAAAAAGGCAAAGAAGGCGTCCACAAATTGTCTTGCACCTCTCTATCAATTATATAACTTGCAACTCCAAGGGTTTTCAAGCCCCCAAATTCTCTGAGTTTAACGTTTACATTTTTTCTAATATCAGAGTTAAATATTGCGCCAAAAACTCCATAATACAATATAAAAAGCAAAGCAAACAAAATAACAAAAACTTTTGCCGCATTAAGGTTAGACACTTTTATATATTTTCTTTTTATCTCAAAACATTTTTCTTTTATTTTTATCATCATATTTTTATTTAGCATTTTTAAGCCCCTTAATAAAAGCAGAAAAGTTTAATATCTTAAACATTCTTGCAAACACCATAAAACTTAGCAGTCCAATAATACATAACATAAATAAAATAATCAACCTAATCTTTAATGAATACAATAGCCACTCAGCAAAAAATCCTTGTGTTAGGACTAAGACGCCACCCATAAGAACAGAGGCAATGCTTATCTTAAACACTGTCTTTTTTAATGCTTTTGAGATATGCCAAAGCTTTCGTTTTTTAAGTCCTCTGATATATTGATATGCAAGCACAAATGATGACAAAGAAGACGCAAGCGCGATTCCCACATGCCCAAGTGGCCCCATCAATAAGATTGTTAACAAAACATTTACAAGCAACACAATCAGGCTATATTTTACAGGAGTTCTAGTATCACCCCTTGCAAAAAAGTTTGGAGAAAGAGCCTTAGATATAACATATGCAGGCAATCCAAATGCCATTGCAACCAAGGCTTTTGACGTCATCTGTGTTTCATAAGAGCCAAACTTTCCTCTCTCAAACAAAATATTAATCAAAGGCTCTGCCAAAACTATCAAAGCAACCATTGCAGGAATAGACAGCATTGCTCCATATAAAAAGGCTTTGTCTTGCACCTCTTTTGCCTCATTATATCTTTTTGCTTTCAAATGCTTTGACAAAACAGGTAAAAGTGCAACAGAGATTGCCGCTCCAACCACACCCAAAGGCAATTGTTGCAACCTATTTGCATAATAAAGCCAAGATATAGCCCCAGCACCCACCAAAGAAGATAATATTGTCCCAACCAAGGTGTTAATTTGATATATTCCAGCCCCCAAAACTCCAGGGCCGATTCTCTTAAACAATGTCTTAATCTCAGAGTTCTTGATTGCTTCAAAAACATTAAACCCAAACCTTATTTTCTCCCCCGTTTTTTTTATTGCAAAATGAAGGTATATAACTTCTAAAAACCCAGCAACACTAACCCCAAAAGCGATTCCATAAGCAGGCCCTTGAGGAAACAGAGGCACAAATATAAAAATAGATAAAATCATAATAAGGTTTAATATAACAGGTGCAGATGCAGGAGCTGCAAACCTTTCTAATGAGTTAAGAATCCCAGACTGAAAAGAAACAATAGTAATCCCTAATAAAAATGGAAAAGTGATTCGAGACAACGCAACCGTAAGCTCCATTTTTTGCGCATCGCCTGCAAACCCAGGAGCCAAAACCTCAACTACAAAAGGCATAAAAATTTCCATCAAAATAACAAAAACCCCAACAATAAATGACAAAACGCAAATCGCCCGGCCAGCAAACTCCATAGCGGATTCTTTGGATTCTTTTTCAAGCTTTTGAGACAGCATCGGCACAAAAGCAGAGCTAAAAGCCCCTTCAGCAAACAAGCTTCTAAATAAGTTTGGCAGCTTAAATGCAACAAAAAAAGCATCAGATACCATTCCTGCCCCCAAAAAGTTGGCAAGCACCATATCTCTAAAAAAGCCAGTTATTCTACTAATTAAAGTAAAGCCTCCAAAAGTTCCGGCAGATTTTAATAAACTCATTTTAACCACTCATTAATATTATTTTGATATAAAACATATATCACAACCAAAAAATAATGCAAACGATTATAATAAAGTGTTGACAATTGAAATTAAACCTGTGATAATAGACAAAAGCGCACAAAAAACGTGCATATGATATTTAGGAGAATAAA
>CAYJIO010000104.1:0-3759 GCA_964370255.1 uncultured Azospirillaceae bacterium | reverse complement strand
CCTGCCTCAAAAAGCCAAATTCAAAAAGTAAAGTTCTTCACAAAAGAGAATCTATCTAAACGGGAAACGCTCTAATAATAATAAAAAACAAAGAGAGCTAAGAGCTCTCTTTGTTTACGATAAAATAGCTAACATTATTATCTTCGTCTCGAAGCAGAAAATAATTAAAGCGACTGTCGCTATCAATGAGAGGATTATAAATATCTGATACGTCGTCTTGAGCATCTTCTATAAAGATTTTATCATTTGAAATAATGATGTTTACGCCCTCGGTTTTTATAATAGTTTCTTGAATATTTTCTACATATTCTAAAACGTCAAAAAAAGTCCACTCACCACCTTCTTTTAAGAAGGCTAGTTTTTGGTATTCTGTATCAAAATAGACGACAGAGATATCACCATACTCATAGCCTGAATGCGCAAGAAATAAGCGTGTTTCTTTTATTTTGTCGTGACAAAATACACAATAAACCTCATTCTCTACTGCAAGATAGAAGTCATAATCTGCTGCTTTGTGCTCACACAAAATCTCAAATTTATGAATAACTTGCCATGCTTTTCCATCATCTGATCCTAAAAGATGGATTTTTCCGTTTACGTTTTTTATTTGCATCATAATATATAATATTTAATTGGTTTACAATTTTATTATATCTGTTTATTTTTAGTTTGCAATACTTTTGTCTATTAAGAAAAACAAAGCTCTTGCTTTTTATATTATTATCTTTAATATTATATATTATGAAGGATATAAAAAAACATTTTCCGCAGTTGCAAAATGATGATGTTGTGTTTTTAGACACCGCGGCATCTGCCTTAAAACCACAAGTCGTTATTGATAAAATGGTTGAGGTTATGAGCTCTTATTATGCAAATGTGCATAGAGGCGGTTACAGATGGGCATCTCAAGTAACTATTGAGTTTGAAAAAGCGCGCCAAAATGTGCAAAAATTTATTAATGCAAAATCTGATAAAGAAATAATTTTTACTCGAGGGGCAACTGAGGGTATCAATCTTTTGGCTGCAAGCTTGGGCTTAAAGAAAGATGATGAAGTATTGGTCTCAAAATATGAGCATCATGCAAATCTTGTTCCTTGGCAGCAATTTGGCATTAAGATTTTTGATGAAAATGATTTTAGAGAAAAAATATCTGAGAAAACAAAAATCGTTGCAATTACTGCGATGTCTAATGTCTTGGGGATTTATCCTGATATTAAAAAGATTATAAAAACTGCTCATAAGTATGGGGCAAAAGTAGTTGTTGATGCCTGCCAATATATTGCCCACAACAAAGTTGACATTCAAGACCTTGATGCAGATTTTTTGGTGTTTTCTGGGCATAAGATTTATGGACCTACGGGCATTGGAGTTTTATATGGCAAAGAAGATTTATTAAACGCGCTTAAGCCTTATCAATTTGGTGGCGATATGGTTGCAAGTGTGAGTTATGAAACCGCAACCTTTAAGAAAGCCCCTACTCGCTTTGAGGCTGGGACACCTGCTATTGTAGAGGCTATTGGATTGAGTGCTGCAATTGATTTTATGAGCACTATTGACTTTGCAAAAGAAAAAGAAATATCAGAATATATGGCAAGCAGGCTGCAAGAAATTAATGGACTAAAAGTTTTTGGTAGCAATGGGGTTTTTTGTTTTGATTTGTGCGGGATTCATGCATCTGATGTTGCTTTTATGCTCAATCAATATAATATTTGTGTGCGCATTGGGCATCATTGTTGCCAACCATTAATCAACTCTATGGGATATGAAAGCTTGGCAAGAGCCTCCATTGGCGCTTATACAAGCAAAGAAGATGTTGACAAGTTTGTTGAAGCCCTAAAAAAAATCAAAACGTTTTTTAAATAAAAAAAACACACCGGCTTGATTATTTATCAAGCGGATGTGTTTGTTTTGTTTAAGAGGGATAGACATACTCGATGTCTTCATACGAGTACTCGAACCGAGCCCCTTTTTGGCAATGCTTGCTCTCTTCTAAGGTTGTTAGAATAAAGCCGTTTTTAATGTTTCTTTTTCTAACTCTTAGAGTTGTTATCCATGGCTGTGATGTTGAGAAAACGTTTTTTCTTAAAACATCTACAACCTTTTTTTCTTTAACAATTTCAAAGGCAAGGCGTGGTAGACATCCGTCAACAGAGATTAGCCTCCACGCAAGTTTGCCTTTTCCGCAGTCATAATGGTTGCGAAAAAAATCTAATTTTAAGTTATTCATATAATTTTTAATATTTTACGAACACATTTATATACAAAAAATTTTTTTTGTCAAGTATTGATTTGTTAACCTTTTTGTGCTACAATAACATACTAGGAGTAATGCTATGGAAAATCAAAGACCTAACAAGCCAAAAAGACAAAGAATCAGAGTGCCTGTGGAGCAGGCAAAGGAAGAGTATCAAATTAAGGCTGGTGATACAGTTAGTATTCCTGATATTAAGAGTGAATACTTAACTATGATTGATTCAATAATCCTTAGAATCGAGGAAAACTTTGGTTATGAAGCGATTGCTCATAGAATAGAAAGATCTGTTCCATTTTTTAGGAACAATTTAAATAGTAAGCTGAGTTGGTATAAGATGGCTATTGAGAGGGATAATGAAAAAGCGATTGAAAATGCACTGCAAAGTTTGTTAAGTGAAGCTATAAAAGTAAAAATGCAAGCTCAGGCTTTTCATTTGATGAGTCTTGGTAAAACCGAAAAAGAAGAATATGTAAAATCATTAAACAAAGAAGACAGATATACTTTAGAAAAAGGCCTTGTAAAAATATATCAAGACGGAAAAATAAAATATGATGAGCTTAATCAAAATTATTTGGTTTATTTAGGCAAAAAGCTATCTAGAAGACCTGTTGAAAAGTTTGTAAAAAGAAACCCTTATATAAAAGAAGACGAAAACCCAATGCTTAGAGCTTTGGCATCTGGAAAATTTCAGCAAAAAGATAAGATTCCTATGACAAATGCCTATAAAAACAGAAAACTTTCTCCTAATAAATATCTTGTTAAAGATTATGACTTGTTTAATAAATCTTCTTTATTTAAGCTTGGAAGAAACAGCGCTAATATGCAAGCAATTATGCCAAAAATTGAGAAGCTTCTTTCTAAACAGGGCGTTAGTCCTGAGCTTGCGCAAGAAATGAATTATGCTGATTTTCATAGTTTGCTCAGCTATAAGTTTAAGAATGATACTATTCCTTTTTCTAAGTTCAGTGAGCCCAAAGAGCTTACTCCTTATCAGCAGTTGTGCAAGAATATTAGTGAAGATAAAGCGGCTATGCTTTTGATTGTAAAGGATATGAGAGAAAATGGCATATCTGAGGAGTATATTGATTTGTGGAAGAAGTCTATGATAGAAGACTATAATCATAATCCTGACACGCGCTCTTTGCCAAAAGGTTGTAAAGTCCCTGCTAAGATGAGTATTCATCACAAAAATAAACTTAGACACGCAGGCGGTCTTGTTGACCCTCATATGATTAATGATGTTTCTAATCTGGCACTTTGTATGGAGGCAAAAAAAGTTGATCATACCCACGATAAAGAACATATTGGTGATAATAAAAATTTTATTGTAGAAAGACTTGGAAATGTTATGCCTGTTAGCTCTATTGAAGAAGTGTGCAGGGGCGATACTATTATGGAAGAATTTATGGAAAGCCTTGATGGTAGTGTTAAACTTCAAGAAAATAGTGTTTATTTTTCTGAGACCAGAAGCATTGAAAGAGATTATCAAGGTTGTAATGATTTGA
>CAYJIO010000103.1:0-3820 GCA_964370255.1 uncultured Azospirillaceae bacterium | reverse complement strand
TTTTTGGACTTGTGCGG
The DNA here is from genome assembly GCA_964370255.1 of uncultured Azospirillaceae bacterium. GTDB lineage: Bacteria > Pseudomonadota > Alphaproteobacteria > RF32 > CAG-239 > JAWXUC01. Next base: position 3,803 of record CAYJIO010000103.1, on the reverse strand, counting down.
GTTATAAAATAAGGCCTTTGATTACGCACCTAATCAAAAGTTATGTTTTTTATAGTGCTAAATTATTAAAAGTCAAGAGAATTATTGCTCTTTTGGATGTTATTTATTTTTTTGAGAGGTCATTATTATATTGTTGATGTAAAAACCTTTTGGGTTAAAGCTTATGGGGGTTATTATTCTTTGAGATGTCTGAGACCTTAAGACAAGGCCTGCAACATAAGTGCCTCTTGAGGTAAACACTTTGTTTTCTTCTAATTTTCCTAATAATGGTAGTAAGCCTTTTGATGATGTGTTTAATTTGCACTCATAATCATCAGATGATATGAAGTCACACCCGCCTTGAGCGACAATAGAGACATCTTTTGCCTGTGCTATTACTTGTTTTATTTCAAAGTATTTTCCGTCTAAATGCATTATCGCATCAACTTTGTCAAAAATAATCCCTTTAATATTAACATCATATAATATTAAGTTAATCTCTTTGCTTAAGATTGTTATCTCAGCCTTTGATATTGATGTGTATTTTTCTGTATTTATATCGTTTAAGGTTATTTGTAGTCCAACATTGTTATTAACTGTTAATTTTGCGTCTTGTGCGCTAAATGTGTTGTTTATGCCAATAAACATTGTCTCTTTGGTAAAAAAATCTATATATGAAGGGTTTTTTATTATATTTAAGTCTTTATAAGCAACCTCTACCCCTAAGTTTGACAGCATGCTAAATGTTTTTTGAATACCTTCTATTGCCTGTCTTTTGTTTGATTGTGTATATTCAAAATATATGACAGATAAAATTGTCAATAAAAAAGCAATTGTGAAAGAATTTAGTAAATATTTTTTATTTTGCATCATATTGCGCTTTTTTTAGTTTGGGGTTGTTTTTTATGGTTTCTTGATTGAGTTTTTGACAGGCGGTTTCTATTCTTTGTTCAAGCTCTGTTAAGAAATCTTTTTTGTATTGGGCGGGCATTATTGGAGGCAAGAACTCAAATATTATTTTGCCAGAGTGTCTTAAAAAAGAAGCTTTTGCCCAGAAGTATCCTGTGTTGCAAGCAACTGGCACAACGGGGATATTTAAGTTTTGATACATAAAGCTTATGCCTGATTTGTATTGTGGAGGTGTGTTTGGCTTTAGCCTTGTGCCTTCTGGAAAAATAATTATAGAACGGTTTTCTTTTATTTTATTTTTTGCCTCAGAAAGCATTTGCTTCATGGCCTTTGCAGCGCCTTTTCTGTTGATTGCAACCATGCCATAAAAATAAAACGCCCAACCCATTAAAGGAATATACATAAGCTCTTTTTTCATAACAAAAACGGCATCTTTTATTATTGATGTTAAGAAATATGTCTCAAACGCTGATTGATGCTTTGAGGCAAAAATTGATGGAGTTTTTAATATATTTTCTTTTCCTCTTATTTCTATTGTTATACCTGCGGTGTATTTTAATAAAAAAGCATTAAGCGGTAATATTACATTACTCCACATAGAATATGTTAACTTCCTTGGTGTCCACCATGAAAAAGCTATGCTTAACAAAGCACCTATTAACAGCAAAGAATAAAATATTAAATTTGCTATGAAAGATCTTATATATATCATGCTAAATTCCTTAGATAAACGTATAAATATTTATTAAACTCTATAAAAATGAATTTAAGAGTTGCAATTTTTTTCCACCATTTTGGGGATATGTTGTCTGAATAAATTGGGTTTTTAATTATCTTTATATCTTTATTTTGTTCTTTTATTTCTTGCATTGCTCTTGGCAAATGATAATTTGATGTGACCAATCTTATGGTTTTTATGTTGTTTTTGTTTATCCATTCTTTTACTTCAAGAGCGTTTTCAAAGGTTGTTGTTGCGCTATATCCTAATTCTGCCTGTGTTCCTTTTAAGGTTTTAAGGTCTTTTTTGCTAGTGTTTTTGTTGACACCTGATATAAAGAGCTTTTTTGCCATGTTGTTGTTTTTTAATTTTGCGCCCTCTTCTATTCTGTTTTTGCCACCAGTTAAAACTATTATAGCGTCTGTTTTTGTTGTGTTGTCAACTTTATATGCATTTATTTTGTATGCAAAACTTATAAAGACTAGGGTGTATAATATTATTATTAAGAAAATAGTTTTTTTCATCATACCAACTTCTGTAACTTGTTTTTAACTGTTAAGTATGCGGTTTGCATTGCAACAAAGCCAGAGAACAATGGGAGTGTGAAAATGATTATCCAATCTCCTTGAGAAAGCCTTGCTTGAGCAATGATGCCGCCTTCTATTGTATTTGATAAACCGCTTAATATAAAAATGGATGGTATGGCAAAAGCAAGCCCAATTATGCCTCCAATGACACCTACAATGCCAGTTCTGTATGAATATTGCTGAGCAATGTATGCGTCTTTTGCACCCATTATGTGCAATATTTCTATTATATTTTTATGCAATCCCATAGAGGTTTGGGTTGAGTAATATATTGCTCCACAAGATATTGCCAACACTAATATTAAGACAGATAAGGCTAATATTTTTAAGCCATCTGCAAATGATATTAGTTTTGAGAGCCACAATTTGTGATTGTCTACTGATGCTAAGGGAGATATTTCTATTAATTTTTCTGATAGTTTAATAAAATCTATCTCAGCGTCTTTTTTTAACTTTACGTCAATAAGTTGAGGAATTGGCAAATTGTCTAAACTTATGCCATCTCCAAGCCAAGGGGATAGCAATTTTTTTATTTGATATTCGCCAAGTATTGAGGCGTCATCAACTTCTTTTAGGGTTTTTAAGAATTCTAAGACATTGTTTGCATGGGTTTGAGTGTCTTCTTTTGCTTGTTCTTTGTCGATGCTATTAACAGGCATAATTTGAATTGTCATTGAGCCAATTATGCTATCATTCCAGTTTTTTATCATTGCGTTTATAGACAAAACACCTGCCAAAGAAACCGCAAATAAGAATATGGCTATAGATATCATTATTTGTAGAAATATTTGTGACTTTTCATCTTTTAAGGGAAGTTCTTTTTTGCGAGATAAAAATCTGTTGTCTATCATATTACGCCTCCTGATTTGGGGGGCAATATGTGTAGAGACTTGTCTTCTAAGTGAAGACGTGGAATTGGATATTCATTTATTAATCGGTCACTATGAGTTGCGACCACAACTGTTGTGCCGATTCTGTTTAATTCCATAAATAACTTCATTAGTTTTTTTGCGATATCACTGTCAACGTTGCCTGTTGGCTCGTCTGCAAGTAATATGTCTGGACGATTTATAACCGCTCTTGCGATGGCAATGCGTTGTTTTTCACCACCTGAGAGAGTTTGTGCTTTTGCATACATATTCTTTTTTAGATCAACCCAGCTTAATAACTCTGTTACACGTTTGTGGATTTCATGTTCATTCATACCGCAAACCCTTAAAGGAAGAGCAACATTGTCATAAGCGGTTAAATGCTCTAAGAGTCTAAAATCTTGAAAAACAACCCCTACTCTTCTTCTCATAACAGAAAGTGTGTCTCTTGAGGCTGTGGCAACATTTTGGTTGAAAACGACGACTCGTCCTCTTGATGGTTTTTGGTTTAAATACATAAGGCTTAATAAAGAGGTTTTGCCAGCCCCTGATTTGCCTGTTAAGAAATGAAAAGAGCCTTTTTTAAGTGAAAGTTTTATATCACTTAAAATCTCAGATGCGCCTTCATAGCGAATGCCAACGTTTTGCATTTGTACAATGTATTCATTATTTTCCATACTTAATATATTAATAGATGTTTTTTATGTGGTCTATATGTTTTGTGTTTTTTGCACAATTTAT
>CAYJIO010000102.1:1649-3910 GCA_964370255.1 uncultured Azospirillaceae bacterium | reverse complement strand
GCTCCTTATGTACCCTTTAGATTGTACACCGCGTCGCAGATTGATGGCGCACTAATCTAATTAACCAACCTCAACAGTATTTGGGTGGTGTTTATATCAACTTAATTTTATCATAATATTTGTTGAAGTGTTATGATAAAAAAATAGTGATAACAAATGCTTGCATATAGCGGAGTTGATTTTTATTTAGAAAGTTTTCTTAGTTTTATATCTATTAAGAATAAGCATAAGCCCAATATTGCAAAGATGGGGATTAAGAAATTTAAGCCAACTTTTTGACAGATATAGCCAATTAATGGTGTGATTATTGCAACACCCAAATATGTGGCGCCAACCTGATGGCCAATTAAAGTTTCTGCAACATTTGGAGAAAACCTCTTATAACTCTCAGTTATCATGCATGGATATATGCCTGCAAACGCAAGCCCTGTTATGGCGATTGCAAAATAAATGTCAAAATATAATAAAACAAAGCTTATTAAGCTTAATATTATGCTTGCAGTTATAATTGTTTTGTCATTAAACCATTTTGTGATATAACCAATTAAAAATCTTCCTGAGGTGTAAACAACCCAAAACAAAGTGATAATACTGCCGGCATAAACTGCTGACAAATGTTTGTAGTCAACCATATATGAATAATACCAAAGTCCTGCCGATGCTTCTAAGCCAGTATAGATTGCAAAGAAAAAGGCGCTAAGGAACGTGTTAATGCTTATTATAGAGGTTTTGAAGCTTGTATCTTCTTTTATTTTTATGGGCTTTTCCCAGATGTTTTTTGTTATTATAAAAACACTCATCAATAATAACTGAGCAAAAGCTACGATGTAAAGAGCAACTTTCCAGTTATAGTTTAATGAGTAAACAATTGTTAAAATCATTGGGCCTAGAGTTGCGCCAACACCCCAAAATCCGTGCAGCCAATTAACGTGTTTTGAGCCAAGGTGTTTGGCGGCATAGTTATTAAAAATAGAATCTATTGCGCCACCACCAAGTCCAAATGGTATTGAGATGAGCATAACAAAGCACCAGTTATTACTTGTTGCATAACCCAAAATTCCAACAATTGTCATAAAGGTGCTGATAGATATTATAACAGAGGTAGAAAATCTTTTTGTTAAATAGCCACTAGAATATCCTGCAATTGCACCGCATAATGTTGAAATTGTTACCAAAAGACCTGCTTTGTCTAAGCTCTGGCCGAGGCCTCTTCTCATCTCTGGCCAAGCAACTCCTAAAAGCTGGTCTGGAAGCCCAAGGCTTAAGAAACTTAAATAAAGTATTGCTATTATTAAAGATTTTTTCATGGTTTTAGAATAAAGCTATATAATTAAATTATGGTTAAATAGTTGACACAAGTCTTTAAATATGTTAGCTTATTGATAGGAGTTTTTAATGACACAAGATGAAATGAAAAGGCTTTTTTTAGATTATATTGAGATTGTTTTGCAGAAGGCAAACAACAATCAATCTGTTGATGCTCTGCAAAAGGTGACCTTGGAATATTTAAACAAACACATAAACGTTGAAATTAAAACAAATATACCTTTTATTGATGAGCAAATGGAGGCGATGTATGCGCTTAATGATTTTTGCGCTTATCAAGCTTTGTGCAATTATGAGGTGCAAAGAGATATCAGAAAACTCTCTTATGTGGCAAATAACGCCATGAAAACAGCGTTAACCGCAATAGGCCTTAGCTCATCTCTGATTAATGTTAATAGAAGAAATGTTGAAGATATTGACCTTTATGAAAGAAATATTGCAATACATCAAAATGAAAATGGAGTTAAGATAATTAATTTTGGCTCAATACCCCCTGAGAGGTTCTTAGACTTTTTTGGGTTTGAAATTGTTGATGACTGGATGGTGTTTGCAGATTATCACGGTTTTGGGCTTAAGTCATTGATTGACTATAAAACTAACCTTTTGGGTATTAAAGATGTTAAAAAAGGCGGCAATCCAATTTATGAGTTTGCTAGATTTCAAAGAAAATACCAAGAGCAATTAAATGCAGATTCAAAAAAAGCAAAAGAATCTGCACAAGAAGCATTTAGAAACTCTATGGTGTCATCAATTGCAAATAAATATACAGAGCAACAAATGCTTGAGGGCAAATCAATTGGTGATATGATGATGTTGGTTGAAGACTTGTTTAATGATAAGCCAAAAAAACAACAAAAGCCTAAAGAGATTGAGCAAAGCCATCATACAATTAAGAGAATAGGCAAGTCATAGATGAAAAAAATATTGATATATAA
>CAYJIO010000102.1:0-1549 GCA_964370255.1 uncultured Azospirillaceae bacterium | reverse complement strand
TAAATTACTGCGTATTAACCTCATTCTATAGCTTTTTGGTTTTTGTAATAATGGGCTACTACTTGCAACTTAGTCTCCTTGAGTTGCAACGCCTGCTTCTTTGAAGATTTTTGCTATTTCTTGCATTCTTTTTTTACTTGGGACATTTGCCTCACTTAATTGATATGGCTCTCCCAGCTTTATCCATTTGTTTACACCCATTTCGTGATATGGCAAAAGCTCTACAAGTTCTACATTTTTGTATGGCTTAATAAACTCTGCAAATTCTTTGGCGTATTCTAGGCTGTCATTAAACCCTGCAACCACAACATATCTAACCCATGTGTTGATGTCTTTTTGCGCTAGGTGTTTTAAAAATTCTAAGGTCTTAAAGTTGTCTACTTTGGTTAAGTTTTTGTGTTCTCTGGTGTCTAGGTGCTTGATGTCTAACATTACTAAGTCTGTATAGTCTAATAATTCATCTAAATCTGCATCTATGTTTGTATAGCCAGAGGTGTCAATATTTGTGTGAATGTTTTGAGATTTTAACAACTTAAATAATGGGATTAAAAACTTTTTATGCAACAGTGGCTCTCCGCCTGTTGCCGTAAAACCGCCACCAGAAAAGTTCATAAAAGCTTTATAAGAAACTGCGTCTTTATATATTTCTGAGACAGATTTTCTTTCTCCGCCTTTTATTTCCCACGTGTCTGGGTTGTGGCAGTATTTGCAACGCAATGGGCAACCTTGCAAAAAAAGGACATAGCGAATCCCCGGGCCGTCTACGGCACCGCCTGTTTCAATCGAATGTATGTTTGTTGTTATATACTTAAATTCACCCATTTTATATTCCCATTAAGAAGGGCGGGAAAACCCCGCCCCCAATGTAGTTTTTTTTATTAAATTTTGTCGTGGAACGTTCTTGAAATTACGTCTTCTTGTTGTTCACGAGTTAATTTAATAAAGTTTACGGCATAACCAGATACACGCACTGTTAATTGTGGGTAGTTTTCTGGATGTTCCATTGCGTCCATTAATGTCTCTTTATTAAACACATTAACGTTAATGTGTTGGCCGCCTTTTGTAATGTAACCATCAAGTATTGAGTTCATATTTGATACTTGTTGAGCGACATTTTTACCCAAAGAGCCTGGGATAATAGAGAAAGTATAAGAGATGCCATCTTGTGAGTGTTGGAATGGCAATTTTGCAACAGATGTAAGAGATGCCAAAGCACCTTTATTGTCTGCGCCATGAGATGGGTTTGCACCCGGAGCAAAAGGCTCTCCTGAGCGTCTGCCATCTGGTGTGTTGCCTGTTTTTTTGCCATACACCACGTTTGATGTAATTGTTAATACAGATTGCGTTGGAATTGCGTTTCTGTATGTTGGGAATTGACGGATTTTATCCATAAATCTTTCTACAATCATTTTTGCAATGTCATCAACTCTGTCATCATTGTTGCCATATTTTGGGAAGTCACCTGCTGTTTGATAATCAACCGCAATGCCTTGTTCATTTCTGATAACTTTTACTTTTGCATATTTAATTGCTGACAAGCTGTCTGCAA
>CAYJIO010000101.1:0-3948 GCA_964370255.1 uncultured Azospirillaceae bacterium | reverse complement strand
CCCAAGCACAGTAGGAGAGGCCCTTCTTGACGTTGTAACTCTTGGCGCAAGCAAAATTGTAAGAACCGCAATGAATTACGGCAAAACCACAAAAACATATACAGATAAAGACGGAAACGAATATGAATTAGAAATAGACTCAACAAACGGAGAAGTCTTAATAAAATCAGGCGCAATGGAAGATTGTGAACCGCTCCCAATGAAGGTTTTAGAGTTTTCTGGTTGTTTGATGTGCCCCATGTATAAAGTTTTGTTTGACACAGCAAACCAACTTGTTCAAAAATCTTTTGACTCTCTTGCAAAACCCTTAAAATATATAATGTCTATTGTTTTTGCATTAATGATTGCCATAAAAACAATTGGGCAAGTAAGCTCCATATCACAAACAAGCACGGCATCATACCTTGATGACCTTTTCAAACAAACCTTCAAATTCTTTATAGCATTTACATTCTTAAGTTTCTATGATCAAGTTTTTTATTGGATATTAAATCCCATATTAGCAGCAGGAATAGAAATGGGTGCAGGCTTTTTAGAAAACGCAGAAGCTCTATACTCGCTAGAGCCGTCAATCAAAGGTGCAAGCGGCAGATTTATCAGCGCAGACATTTATAACAAAATAGACGCTTTTTCTCAAGTTGTTCAACAAGAGCTGGCATTTATGCAAGCTGTGGGCTCGTCTTTAATTTGCATTGCATTTAATAGCGCAGCTGAATATATAATCTTTCCTGATGCAAGCTTATTAATTAGTGGTCTAACCTTAATGTTATTTGCAATAACCATCTCTGTTGCTTTTGGCTTTTACTTAGTAGACGGAATCTTGCAATTATGCATCGTTGGCATATTAACTCCTTTTTCTCTTGCAAGTTATCCATTCAAGTTTTCACAATCATGGATGATGGCAACATGGAAAATATTTTTAGACACCTTCTTTAAGTTTGTATTTATGGGTCTTGTTATAAACCTTATCGTAAAAATATTATACGAAGCAGTTGGCAATAGCTTTGGCGGTATAGATAATATTGAAAAAGCAATGAATGAAGACAACGCAGAAATAATCGCAGAATTTTTTGACATAACCTCTCTTGGTTTCATAACTTTTTGCATCTGCGCAATATTTGCAAAAAAAATGACAGCAAAAGCCTCAGCCCTTGCCTCTAGTATGTCAGGTGGTAGCGTTGTAAGCGCCGCAGCAGATCTTGGCGGAGCTGCAATGCAAGCAATAACTGAGCCTGCAAAACGCTTAGGCGGCAGAGGCATAGCCGCTGGCAAAAAAAGTTTCTCACAAGGTGCAAAAAATATGGGCAACAAAATAAAAGACAAAGCCTCAGAGCTCAGAAATAAAGGAGGCACCAATTGATGATAATAAAAAAACTCGCATCAATCTCTTTTATAAAAACAATTGCAATAATTTTATTGTCAACAATATTTCTTTCTGCCTGTGGTGACACCCCAACAGAATGCAAAGGCATAACCGCACAAGAGTTTGAAGATGCTGGTGTTGCTGATGGTGATTGCTCTGCCTATAAAATTGCCAAACAAAGAGAATGCTGGCAAGCAGATATATTAGACATCATATATACTGCAATGGGCACCATAACAATGGACGCGTATGAAAAACTAACCCAAGGCGCAATGAGTGTTATGATGGTTTTGTTTAGCATTTGGTTTACAATTTCATTAATAAAATATCTTGGCTCAATAAAAGAAGAAGAAAGCCCCGGCGCTTACTGGACAACCGTTTTAAGAAAGTTTTTCTTATGCGTTGTCTGCGGAATGATTGCCTCTTCTTCAACAAATTTAATATTCATCTTAAACAACGTAATATACCCTGTCTTTAATGCCTTTTTAGAGCTTGCCTCATATCTTTTGGCACAAACATCACAAGAAACAAGCAAAGGAAACTTCACGTTTTTTGGCGACGAATATTCTGCCTCACAAGAAGTTTGCAGCGTAACAGAGCAACTAGGCCAACAAATAAAAGATGGCCAATTTCCAGAAGGCGCAAACAAAATGATGCAATGCTTAACATGCAACATTTCAGACAAATTAAACATAGGCTTCACCCTTTCATTCAAGCTCATGGCCATTGGTGTAATTATTCCAAAATTAATTGGTTTTACAATTCTTGCCGCATTCACTTTTGTAAAACTTGGTTTTGTATTTTATTTAATAGAGGCATTATTCAAATTTACAATGATGGTTGTAATGCTACCAATTTTTATTATGGGATATGCGTTTGAACAAACCAGAGGTTGGATGGTAAACGGCTTTAAGGTAATTTTGGCAGGAGCCGCTTATATGCTTGCAATATCTGTTGTTATATCATTATCAATTGTTGCTATTGTTCAGCTTATTACAGGTTATCCAGAGATATTTAACGCTCCCGTAACAGAGTTTATAGAGTTCACACCCGTCATAATGGTCTTATTGATGTTAGCATTTTTAATAAAAAGCACAATGAAGGTTGCCTCAGACACCTCAAACATGTTTATAAGCGCCAAAATAACCACAAAATTCCAAGAAATGTTAGGCGGCATTCTTGCAATGATAGCAAAAGGCATAGGCGTTGCCTTAACCGCTGGCGCTGCAGCCCCTGTTTTTGAAAAAATAAAAATAATCAAAAAAATAAAAGACGGGATAGAAAAAGCCAATGAAAAAATAAACCAAGCAAAAGAAAAAATTCAAGAACTTGCTGGTGAGGATAATGAATATAATGAGAATAAGGAAAACGAGTTATGATAAAAAATAAAATATCAAAAATTTTCCATATTCTTTTTATCTCCATATTTGTAATGGCAATCACCCCCATCACAGCGTTTAATGCTCATGCAAGCCAAGAATCTGTTGATGAGCAAATAAAGGATATAAAGGGCACTCAAAAATGCGCCTCAACAAAAGACCTCAAAGAAAAATGGGAAGCAGAGTGTTATTCTTGCATAGTAATTGCAACATTAGTAGACGCATTTATGAACGGAGCAGAAGGCCTTTATTCAATAACCGCAGAAGCAGGTGAAAAACTACTATTAATAGGTTTCTTCCTATGGATTATTTTTTGGGGCATCAAACATCTAGGGACAATAGGCGGAGCCAACGGCGCAACCATGCTCTGGGAGCTATTAGCCATACTCTTTAAGATTGGCATAGCCTTCATCATAATCAAAGTCGGCGCCTCGACAATTGCTGCATACGCCATAAACCCAATACTATCAGCAGGTGCTGACTATGCACAAATAGTTTTAGAAGAAACATCAAGCTTGAGCTCAAGCGCCAAAGCAAGCAGTGATGAAGCAAGCTTAATAAAATCAACCGGAAGCGTAATCACAAAAGACACTTTAATAGATATATTAGAACTTGCAAAAGCCGTAAGCAACAGCATTTCAACATTAATGGTTGTTGGCTCAAGCTTAATTTGTTTTGGCATAATCAACCCCATATTTGACAAATATGGCATTACAATATCTGACTTTATGACCATAATCTCAGGTGCCTTAATTTGGGGCGTTGGCTTTATCTTATCCCTTGCTGTTTGTTATTATTTATTAGACATCGCCTTCAAACTTGGCATAGTTGTCTTATTAATGCCGCTTGCTTTGGGTCTGTGGCCATTCCCCCTAAAATCTACCAAAGAAAAAGTCAAATCATTAATAGACATAGTCATAAACGTTGCCGGATTATTTATATTTCTTGCCATAACTGTTTCTCTTGCCTTAGTTTTAATAGACAACGCCTTCATAAACCCCAAAGACAACTCAACCATGAAAGGCACACAAGTGTTATTTGAGGCAATTGACAACGGCTCAACCGATTTTATAAGAGGTCTTTTTGACGTAACAGAACCCTTCTTCTTAATAATTATGTTTTGCTTGTTTATGAGTTTTAAGATTGTCCAGTCGTCAGAAAAATACACCAAACAATTTTTCAAATCTAATTTTTCGGGCTTAAAGC
>CAYJIO010000100.1:0-3962 GCA_964370255.1 uncultured Azospirillaceae bacterium | reverse complement strand
TTCTTTGATTTTTTTTGTTTTATCATTTATAATCTCCTTTAATTGGAGTTTAATATAGAAATGGAAATTTGTAAAATAATATTATTGGTTGGCCTTATGGGTAGTGGAAAAAGTTCTGTAGGCAAACGTTTGGCAAAAAGACTAAAACTGCCTTTTGTTGACGGAGATACTGAGGTTGAGAAGGCTGCTGGCCTTTCATTAATTGATGTATTGAAATGTTTTGGCACTGACGAATTTAGGGCAGGAGAAACAAGGGTGATGAAAAGACTTTTAGAAGGAGAACCTTGTGTTTTGGCATCTGGTGGTGGCTCTTTTGTTGCAAAGCAAACAAGAGATTTGGCAAAAAAAAATGCAATTACGGTTTGGCTAAAGGCTGACATAAACACACTATATACAAGAACGACGGGGCGTTCTCATAGGCCTTTTTTGATGGGCTCAGATGAAGGCTTAAAAGACAAGCTAGAAAAGTATATAACAGAAGAATATCCCTATTATAATGAGGCAGACATCATTGTTGAGACCCAAAACGAGCCTGTTGATGCAACAGTTAAGAGGGTTATAAAAGAAATTAAGAACTTTTTGTAACTAGTTTTTTGTTGGAGCGCTCTTTTTTTGAGCAACAACTTTTTGAAAACAGCCAAAGCAAAAAGTCTTTTTTCTCCATGAGTATTTTAATTTTTCTTTTGCGTATGTAACAATTGTTTTGTCCCACATTTTTTCTGCAAAAGGCTGATAAAGGCGGTTGAACATTCTTATAAAATATTTTAAGACAAAATATTTTGATGGCTGATGATAGTCAACAAATATTGTTTTGCCCTTTATTTTTGTTGATTTAAGCGCATTGTCAACTATTTTTGACTTTGTGATGTTTGGAACTTCATGCAATATGTTATTTGAGATTACAACATCATATTTTTCATTTATTGGGGCGGTTGCGTCCATATATATAAAGTTGATGTTTTTATATAGATATTCATATTTTTCTTGGTTTTTATCAATTTGATTATAAGAGATATCTATAACATCTATTTTTTTTGCTTTTTGGCATAAGCGTTCAATTAAATTATCAAAACTAATGCCCAGGACTAATACTTTGTCCTCTTTATTAACTTCTTTTAAGATGGAGTTGTTGATTTTGTTTTTTTGAAACCCACTTAAAAGTTGCCAAATTGGATAAAGACTTAAAAAGCCTGAGATGTAATTGTTTTCATATATCTTTGCATAATATCTTTGATAGTATAATGGTTTTTTCATACCCTGCCCTTTTTTTGTTTATAAATATAGCATATATTAAAACAAAAAAGTGTCAAATAAATATTATCTAAAATCCCCTATTATTGCTTGATAGCAAGAGATGGCTGCAACGCAAGCGGTTTCTGCACGCAAAATTCTTTGCCCCATAGATATTGGAGAAAAAGAAGATAAAATTTGTTTTTCTTCTGTGCTAAAACCGCCTTCTGGGCCAACAAGAATTGCTATTTTATTTGTTGAAAGGCTTGAAAACACATCAAAAACACTTTTTGCATTTGTTCTTTCTAATAATGGGCATAATACTCTTTGTTTGTCCCAGTTATCTAAAAGCTCTTTTAAGCTTGTGGGAGAAGATACTTCTGGAATGTCTTGTCTTTCGCACTGTTGGCTTGCTTCAATTGCTTGGGCTTGGGCTCTTTTTTGGTTAAAGTTGTGATTATTAACTCTTTTTGTGATAACAGGGATTATTTTTTTTATGCCAAGCTCTGTTGCTTTTTGTATTACAAAATCTGTTGGGTCTTTTTTTAGGGGAGCAAATATTAGCCAAACGTCTAAGGACGGGATAAAGTCTTTGATTTTATTTATTTTTTTTGCAACGAATTGTTTTTTTTCTATTTTTGTTATTTGATATGTATATTCGCCAGTTTTTGAGTCAAAGACAACAAAGTCATCGCCCTCTTTTTGTTTTAAGACGTTTATTAAGTGGTGAAATATGGAATCTGAGATTATAAGCTTATCACTTATTTTTGGTATCCAAACTCTTTTCATCGACGAATCCTTTTGTGGGCATTTGATACAGTTTTTTGCCTCGGAATAAATAATCTGCGGCTAGTTTGTTATAGTTTTCTGGCTTTGAGTTAAAAGCTTGTTGTCTTTTGACTTCTTTTATTTCTTTTTTTGAAGGACCACCTGTTGAAAAGACAGAGAGTGTTCTTGCCAAAATGTTTTGCGAATATATTATTGACAAAACAAGTGCTAATACTATAAATATTATTTTTTTCATAAAAAACCCTATGCATAATTAAATTTTATGTTATTATAATAACAAATTGTTATTAAAAAGTAAATAAAAAAGGAATTTTAATGATTGTTACAATTGATGGGCCTGCAGCAGCAGGAAAAGGAACATTGTCTAGAACTTTGGCGCTTAAATATTGCTTGAGTGCGTTTGATACCGGTATGATATATAGGGCTCTTGGCGTTAAGATGATTAATATGGGTCTTGATGTTAACTGTGAGGATCAGGCAAAAAAAGTAGCTGAAGAATTAAGCTTTCAGGAGATGATGCAACTATCAAGTGATGCAAAATTTAGGACAGATATTGGCTCTCAGGCGGCATCAATTGTATCTGCGCACCCAAAAGTAAGAGAAGCTCTTTTGAAAATGCAACAAGATTTTTCTAAGAACCCTGTTTTTGAAGATGGCTCAAAGGCAGACGGTGTTGTCTATGACGGCAGAGACACAGGCACAGTTGTCTGCCCCAACGCTGATGTAAAATTTTTTATAACCGCAACGCCTGAGGTTAGGGCAAAAAGAAGATTTGAAGAGTTTTTGAAAAAAGGCATTAAAACAACTTTTGAAAATGTTTTAAGTGACATGATAAAAAGAGATGAAAGAGATTCTAACAGAAAAAGCGCGCCCCTTAAGCCTGCAGATGATGCGCATATATTAGATACTTCTGTATTGAGCATTGAAGAAGTTGTAAAAGCTGCTTGTAATATTATTGACTTAAAAGGTGTTTAAGGCAAGAGATTTGAATATGTGTGGATCTATGATGTCATCAATTCTTAAGATACTATCATTGCCGGTTAATATTAAGACATCTCCTGTATTAAAAAGTCTTTCAAAAAGTGTTGCTCTTATCTCTATATCATTAATTTTGTTTAGAGGAATTTCTACTTCTGTTGTGTTTAAGATTCCCTTCTTTACATAAATTTTTTCGTTTGTTATTATATATTGTTTTGTTTGATTATATAAAAACAAGTAAATGTAAGGGATTGAGAGCATAATGCCAAAAACCATCATGGGGATTTGAACGTATTCTATTGGGAGGGTAACCCCCTTCCAAGACCACCAGTTATATTTTTGCATAAAATCATATGCTCTATATATTAAAGAGCCTCCTACAATTAAAAAAACAAAAGGAATTATAAAGTATGCAAAATGAATGTTGGTTTCGTGCTTGATGTATTCTCCAACTTTTAATCTAACTGCCATGTGTTGCTCCTTTTTTTTGTTTATTGCATAAGAAGTTTATATTGTTTTAAGTAAAGATTTAGTTAATTGAATTTTAACCTAAGCTTGTTATAAAGAATTATGGGGAAGATTTATGATTAAGACTAACGCAGATATAAAGCATTATATAAAGACATCTTGGGTATTGCTTTTTTTGATTTTTTTATTTTTTTATTTTTCGTATCACATTATTTCTGGGGATAGAGGTTTTGTGAAAATGTTATATTTAAAAAAGCAATTGCAAGAATCGCAGAGTATTTTAAGCCTTAAGGGGGAAGAGAAAAGCGAGCTTGAGGATAAGGTTAAAAGATTGTCTTCTTCTAGCCTTGATTTGGACTTGTTAGATGAGCGCGCAAGAGCGGTTTTAAACTATGCGCAGCATGATGATTTTGTAATATTAGATTGAGATATGGATTTATTGCACATGGGTGGAATGTAGGGGCGATTATTAATTGCCTGAATAAAAAAATGTCATC
>CAYJIO010000099.1:0-3987 GCA_964370255.1 uncultured Azospirillaceae bacterium | reverse complement strand
TTTACTGGTGGTTTTTCAGCAAATGCAAGGATTACAGGTGTTTAGGCAAATTTCCACTCGAGCATTTGTTGAGATAGGCCTATTTTTTTAAGCGACTCTCGAATGAGCGCTTTATATACTTAAACCCTTGTAAAAAAGAGTCTTGCCAGACTGCACCGCTACGGACGATTTTATCGTCCTACTTGTGCGAAAAGACTAAGCATTGCTTCGGCTATAGCCTAGCAACGCTAAGCGTATTTTCAAACAGGCTTCTGCCTGTTCGGCTCAAACAAATCTAGCAATTAAAAAAACACTACCCTTGAGGGGGTAGTGTTTTTTTAATTGGTGGGTCTTGCCTGACTCGAACAGGCGACCAGACCGTTATGAGCGGCCTGCTCTAACCAACTGAGCTAAAGACCCTTGGGTGCGTTGTTCAAACAATTCTATAATATAAAAAAAATATATAGTCAACCCCTTGTGAATATCTTTTTTTATTTATCAACAAAAAGGTGAGGGGAAAATTAAAAAAAGTGGCAGGGTTCTCCCCACCACTTGTTATCTTTCGCAATCAAACTGTAGCGGCGAGCATTGCTCGCCACATTCAATTAAACCTCAAGATCTGCGCCAGTTGCCTGATCAACACGTTTTGCAGACAATTTAATTTTGCCTTTTGCATCAACGCCCAAGCACTTAACCCAAATCTCGTCGCCTTCAGATACAACGTCTGTAACATTTTGAACACGTTCGTTCTTAAGCTCTGAGATATGAACCAAACCATCGGTCGAGCCCATAAAGTTTACAAAAGCGCCAAATTCCATAATTTTAACAACTTTACCTTTATAGATAACGCCTTCTTCTGGTTCTGCAACAATGTCATGAATCATTTGCAAAGCAATTTTTGCATCTTCTTCATTAACCGCAGCAACTCTAACAGAGCCATCATCTTCAATATCAATTTTTGTGTTAGATTTTTCGATAATGTCTCTAATTACTTTACCACCAGTACCAATTACTTCTCTAATTTTATCTACAGGGATTTTAAGAGCCGTAATACGTGGTGCATGAGGAGCAACCTCAGGTCTTGCTTCAGCAATTGCTTTTGCCATTTCACCCAAGATATGAACTCTGCCTTCATGTGCTTGCGCTAATGCAGTTTGCATAATTTCTTTTGTGATAGAAGTGATTTTAATATCCATTTGAAGTGCTGTAATACCATCTTTAGTACCAGCAACCTTAAAGTCCATATCGCCTAAGTGATCTTCATCACCCAAGATATCAGACAATACAGCAACTCTGCCATCTTCTTCTTTAATCAAACCCATTGCAATACCAGCAACTGGTTTTGCCAAAGGCACACCAGATGCCATTAATGCCATAGAAGTACCACAAACAGTAGCCATAGAAGAAGAACCGTTAGATTCCATAATTTCTGACACTACTCTTAGAGTGTATGGAAATAATTCTTTATCTTTAGGCAACATTGGTCTAATTGCTCTCCAAGCTAATTTGCCGTGACCAATCTCACGTCTGCCTGGGGCGCCAACTCTACCACATTCGCCAACAGAAAATGGAGGGAAGTTGTAGTTAAGCATAAATTCTTCACGATAAGTTGGCATAATGCCATCAATAAGTTGGCTATCTTCGCCAGTTCCCAAAGTTGTAACAACCAATGCTTGAGTCTCTCCACGAGTAAACAATGCAGAACCATGAACAACAGGCAATACGTCTACTTCGCACTCAATAGCTCTAACTGTTTTTGTGTCACGTCCGTCAATACGGCTGCCAGTGTTTAATACGCGCTCACGCACAACTTTTGCCATAAGGTTTTCAATAACATCACCAATATATCTAACTTCAAGAGCATTATCTTGGTCAACCAAAGTTTCTGCCTTTTCTTTTGCAGCTGCAACCAAAGCGCCTCTAGCTGCTTTGTCGGTTTCTTGATAAGCAACGTCAAATTCATTTTCTAAAGCATCTGCAACTTTTTTATAAAGAGTTGTGTATTCAGCCGGAAACTCTGGAGCAACCCAAGCTTCTTTACCAGCTTCTGCCTTAAGCTCATTAATCATTTTTATAACTGGCTGAAAACCTTCAAAACCAAAATTAACAGCGCCCAACATAACTTCTTCTGATAACTCTTGAGCTTCAGATTCAACCATCAACACACCTTCAGACGTACCTGCAACAGCAAGTTCCAATAAAGATTCTTCTCTTTGTTCAATAGTTGGGTTTAATACGTATTCTCCGTTGATATAGCCAATTTTTGCAGCACCAATTGGGCCCAAGAATGGCACGCCAGATATTGCAAGTGCAGCAGAAGCTGCAATCATCGCTACTACATCAGAGTCATTTTGCCCATCATGAGCAACAGTTGTACAAATAACTTGAACTTCATTTTTAAATGCTTCAGGAAACAACGGTCTAATTGGTCTGTCAATTAAACGAGAGATTAAAGTTTCTCTCTCAGATGGTCTAGCTTCACGCTTCATAAAACCACCAGGGATTTTGCCTGTAGCATAATATTTTTCTTGGTAATTAACTGTCAGAGGGAAAAAGTCTTGATCAGGCTTTGCCTCTTTTGCAGCACAAACAGTTGCATGTACAATTGTATTTCCATAAGTTGCTATGACAGAACCCAAAGCTTGTCTAGCCACTTTACCAGTTTCTAGCTTAAGGGTTTTACCGCCAAATTCTACTTCTTTTGTAGTAACATTAAAATTTATCATTTATATATTTTCCTTTTTTTCCTATCATTACAGATTATTGATATTTTTTCAGCCGTTCTTTTCTTAAAATGTCATACTCGAAGACACTTTTTGTGTCATACCCCGACTTGATCGGAGTATCCAAGTGTAATATGGCTAATTATCACGTGGATTCCGCATCAAGTGCGGAATGACAGAAAGTATTAAGCATTTTAATAATAATCAACTCTCTGTTTTACCTACCTAAAAGATAAGGGGCAGGATATTCCGCCCCAAACCTTATAAACTTATTTATATTATCTTCTGATATTAAGTTTTTTAATAACTTCTTCATATCTAGATTTGTCAGATTTTTTCAAATAGTCTAACAAACGTCTACGTTTACCAACCATTTTCATCAAGCCCAATCTAGAGTGAGTGTCTTTTTTATGAGTATTAAAGTGCTCAATTAAGTTATTAATTCTAGTAGTCCAAATTGCAATTTGCACTTCTGGAGAACCAGTATCATTATCAGATTTTGCATAAGTTTTAATAACTTCTGCTTTTTTTTCTATTGTAATCGACATCATATTTTCCTTATATTAAATTGTTATAAAACTTAAAGAAACGGCGTCTTCCACGATGTCGCGCAGAAGCGTCTTAACCTCAAGTGCCACCTTTATACACTAATTAATTATAATTGCAAGCAAAAACTTCTTAAAATATTTTTATAAATCATAAAAATCGCTTGCTTTTTTAATAATTCTTTCTTATATAGAAACCAAATAAGGTTTAAGGAAGCATAATGAAAAAAGAATTAACTCAACGCCAACTACAAGTTGGACAAGAAATAAAAAGAATAATAGCAGAGATGATAGCCAAGGATGAGGTCAGAAACATTCAGTCAATTGGTTGCTTAATAACAGTAACAGAGGCAAGAATCTCCCCAGACTTAAAATATTGCAACGTATATATAATAACCTCAAAGCCAGAAAAAGAAATAGAGGCTTTGGGTGGTTTACAACTTGCGGCTCACTTTATCAGAAAACAAATTGGCGCAAAAACGCACTTAAAATATGTTCCAACTATTAATTTCAGAATAGACAATACATTTGCAGAAGTAGACAAGATTGAAAAACTGTTTCAATCTCCACAAGTAAAACAGGACCTAGACTAATAATGAAAAAATGTTGCTATGAGCTTTTAGAGGTTGAAAAAACCGTAACCCAAGCAGACTTAAAAAAATCATACAGAAAACTGGCAATGAAGTATCACCCAGACAGAAACCCAAATGACAAAGAAGCAGAAACAATGTTTAAGGAAA